>JBOHIT010000722.1:0-6115 GCA_050726155.1 Bradyrhizobium sp. | reverse complement strand
CCGAAATACTGTGGTGTTGCGGCCAGCGCCACAGCGCGGTGGGGGAAGCTGGTCCAACGCATCACGGGAGAGAGGCTGGGACCCGCAACCGGCAACGACGCCGAGGGACCATAATCCTTTTGTTTTGGTTAACTATTCGCCGACAATATGCCTGAATCCACCCGCCTTTATTCCGGCAGCTGGAGTCCTGACCGATCAAGGTCGGTCAAGAGAAGAGATACGATGGTAGGCCCGGTCAATCGCAAACCTCAGCTGTCGGGCGCCACCCGGCGGACGGCGGTCGGCCTTATTCTCGGCGCGCCGCTGCTGGGCGCCTGCGCCAGCGTGCAGCAAAGCTTCAGCCAGTTTTCCAACCCGTTCGCCTCGCCCCAGCCGGACGCCGGGCCCGCCGGCCCGCAGCCGCAACCGCTCGCGGTCGGCACCGGTGGGGTCAAGGTCGGCCTGATCCTGCCGCTCTCGGCCGCCGGCAATGCCGGGGTCGCCGCGCTGTCGATGAAGAACGCCGCCGAAATGGCGCTGGCCGAGTTCCAGAACCCCAACGTCCAGCTCCTGATCAAGGATGACGGCGGCTCGCCGCAGGGGGCGGGGCAGGGCGCCCAGCAGGCGCTCGCCGAGGGCGCCGAGATCATTCTGGGCCCGCTGTTTGCGCAGTCGGTTCCGGCAGTCGCGCAACTGACGCGCACGCGCGGCACTTCGGTGATCGCGTTCTCGACCGATTCCAGCGTCGCCGGCCGCGGGGTCTATCTGCTGAGCTTCCTGCCGGAGTCCGACGTCAACCGCATCGTCGACTACTCGGCCGGCATCGGAAAGAAATCTTTCGCGGCGATGCTGCCCGACAATGCCTATGGCAATGTGGTGGAAGTCGCCTTCAAGCAGGCAGTCGCGCGCAAGGGCGGCCGCGTCGTCGTGTTCGAAAAATACGGCGCCGATCGCGCAGGCCCCGCGCGCACCGTGGCGCAGGCGCTCGGCCAGGCCGACGCGCTGTTCATTGCCGATGACGGCGACTCCGTGGTGGCGACGGCGGATGCGCTGGCCGCCGCGGGCGCCAACTTACGCAACATCCAGTTGCTCGGCACCGGGCTGTGGGACAATCCAAGGGTGTTCGCGAGCCCGGCGCTGCAAGGCGGTCTCTATGCCGCGCCCGATCCGTCGGGTTTTCGCAGTTTCGCCGGCCGCTACCGCACCAAATATGGCGGCGAGCCGGTGCGCACCGCGACACTCGCCTATGACGCGGTGGCGCTGGTCGCCGCCCTGTCGCGCACCCAGGGCGCGCAGCGCTTCGCGCCGGAAACGCTGACCAACCCGTCCGGCTTTGCCGGCATCGACGGCCTGTTTCGGTTTCGCTCCGACGGCACCAATGAGCGCGGGCTTGCTGTCATGAAGGTAGGCCAGGGCGGTAGCACACCGGTGGCGGGCTCGCCGAAGAGTTTTGGCGCTTAATTTTATGTCGCCGTTTTTCCGGCGTTCGCAAATTCCTGCTCGTAGCGGCGCCGGTTGCTCCAATAGATGTTGGCGAACAGTGCCGCTTCCTGGCGATAGGGGATGTGATCGTCGCCATCCTGAGCAGCCTGCGCTTCGATCCAGGCGGCATGCTGTGCGATCGCGCCTGATCGGTCGCCGCGCAACGCCCTGATCTGGAATTCGAACATGTGGCTCTCGATCTCGGGGTAGCGATCGTACCAGCAGGTCGACCACTGCCGGTTTTGCAGCGCGAAGCGGCGGATCCAGCGCTCGGTCAGGTCCATCTCGTGCTCGGGTTTTGAAAACATCACGTCGCGCCGCGCTTCCTGCAGCGTCTCGATCGCGACCGGCTTGTTCTTGGCCCACAGCGTCTGCATCGAAGAATCGGTGAGAAACCGATCGGCATAGATCGGGTGCGGGAATGCCTGTTCGCGCAAGTGAGGCAATTCGAAATAGACGCGGATTTCCGAACACACGCTGGCCTTCAGTTCATTGTCTTCCATCTTGCGGTGGAAGGCATCAAAACCGATGCCGGGAAAGTAGGGCATGAATGCCGCATGGAACATCTCGTGCAGGCGATAGAGGTCCTCGATCGCGGGGTTGTCGTAAGTGCGGTTCATGGTGACGCCCCACCACGAACAGAAATGGGCGCGCTCCAATCGGTCGTCGGTCGAGTCGCAGAACAGCCGCGGCAAGCTTGCGAACTGCTCGACGATGTCGTGGATGAAACTGCCATCGGCGTGCGAGGCGCGGATCGGTGCGCTGCGCCACAGCCCGTGCACGTGGCGGTGGATTTCTTTCGCGTCCGTCAGGATGACCGGATTTTTCACGGTGCGCCTCCGGGAACAGCGATCGGTCCGGCGGTGCCGATCATTTCAGCCATCGCCGGTGTCAGGCACAGCCGCAAGCGTGCGGTGGGATCGCCGGCCGGGCGGCGCAGGAAATCCGCCAGCGCGCGGTCGGTGGTGGCTTCGGCCTGCGCCAATACGCTGACGTCACAGGGCGCAAGTGTCAGGCCGAGGCGGCGGCCGATCTGGAGTGCCGCCTCGCGCTGAACGCTTTTGTAGCGCCGCGGCAGATCGAACACGTCGTGGCGTTCCAGCAGCGCCTGGCCGAGTTGCAGCGAAGTGAGGTTCTTGAACCATTGATTGCCGAACAGGCTCGGCATCGCCTGACGGCACAGCACGCCGCCGATCCGGTCGTAATAGACCCCAAACGGTTTTGACAGGCTGAAGGCCAGCGCCTGCACCGCCGGACTGTCGGCGGCGAATCGCGTGGCGGGTTGCTCGGCGATGGAGCCGACATAGGTGACGTCGAGCAGCACGCGCGGTGCGTCGGAATTCGCAGCGAGCAGCGCCAGGAAATCATTGGCGTGCGGCCAGACATTGCCGTCGATCGCCGATGGCTGGCTCAGGCAGAACAGCGCAATTGTCGGCAGCGTGCGGCCGACCGCCTGCCAGTCGGCGCGGGAATGTTCGATCACGGCGATGCCGCAGGCCTCGGCATAGGCCTTGTAGCCTTCGTACTCGCCGGCGAACACATGCACTTGCGGATTGAATGTTTCGGTGCGGGCGCGGTTGCCGTAAGCCGTGATGACATGAAACAGCGCTTCGCTGCCGCCGGCGGTCGGATATCGCCAGGGAAAACCGGGCGCATCGATCGCGACCACGGGTGCCGCCCACGCCATCCAGCGTTCGATGAAGGCTTCGTGGGAGGCGAACTGTTTGCCCGTCCAGGCGTCGCGGAATTGTTCGAGATGGTGACGGCGCGCCGCGTCCGGCCCTGTGACGGCATTGCCGAGGATGAAATGCTTGGCGGCCTCGGTCTCGGGCGTGACCAGCGCATAAACCGTCTTGCTCGCGCCGGCGGCTTTGACGCGGCGGTCGAGCTCGGGATCATGGATCGGCGGGGTGATGGTCCGGTCGTTCACGATCGTCATGCAAATGGCGGTTGGGGCAAAACCCGTAAGCCCAATTTACCACAGCCGAACGCGCGGCGTCCGAATTCTCATGCTTTGCGTTATCAAACCTTTACGCGGCGAGATCGGCCACGACTGCGTCGAGCACCGGGAAACCGGCCTGCGTCACCCGCAGCCTTCCGTCGGCGTCGACGACAATGGCGCCCTCTTCGCGCAGTGCCGCGATACGGCCGGGATCGAGCGTGCGGCCCGACAGCGCAGCATAGCGCTTGGGATCGATGCCCTCGGCGAGCCGCAGGCCCATCAGCAAAAATTCGTCGGCACGCTCTTCCGAGTTGAGGATATCGTCGGTGATGAAGCCGTGGCCGTTGGCCTCGACCCGCATCAGCCAGGCCTCGGGGCGCTTTTCGGTCGCGATCGCGTGTCGCACGCCGTCGATGTCGAGGCGGCCATGCGCGCCGGGACCGATGCCGGCATATTCCTCGCCGCGCCAGTAGACGAGATTATGTTTGCACTCCGCGCCGGGCCGCGCGTGGTTCGAAATCTCGTAGGAGGGAAGGCCGTGCCGGGCGCAAACTTCCTGCGTCACGTCATACAGCGCGCGGGCGACGGCCTCATCGGGCGTCTTCAATTTGCCCGCCGCATGCAATCCGAAGAACGGCGTGCCTTCCTCGATCGTGAGCTGATAGAGCGACAGATGTTCGGCGGCTTCCGAAATCGCCAGCTTCAATTCATCCGCCCACATCTGCGGTGTCTGGTCGGGGCGGGCATAGATCAGGTCGAACGAGTAACGGTCGAACGCGGTGCGCGCGATTGCCACCGCATCGAGCGCCTCGCGCGCGCTGTGCAGCCGGCCCAATGCCTTCAGCGAGGCATCATCCAGCGCCTGCACGCCGAGCGACACCCGGTTGACGCCGGCGGAGCGATAGCCGCGGAACCGCGTCGCCTCGACGCTGGTCGGGTTGGCTTCCAGCGTCACTTCGACATCGCCTGCGACGCGCCAGTGTTTGCCGATCGAATCCAGGATCGCGCCCACGGTCTGCGGCGCCATCAGCGATGGCGTGCCGCCGCCGAGAAAGATCGAGGTGACTTCGCGACCCGGCGCGCGCTCGGCCGAGGTTTCGATCTCGCGCGCAAAGGCGCTGACAAACCGCGGCTCGTCGATCGGCGTGTGCCGGACATGGCTGTTGAAGTCGCAATACGGGCATTTCGACAGGCAGAACGGCCAGTGCACGTAAACGCCGAAAGCTTCTTTGCCCTGCGAGCGTTCAAGACTGGCCAAGACAGATCTCCGCCAGTTTGACGAAGGCGCGGGCGCGGTGCGACAGGCCGAGTCCCAACGGCGGCAGGCCGTGCTTCTCGATGCTGGCCATCTCACCGAAAGTGCGGCCGTGTCCGTTCGGCAAGAACGAGGGGTCATAGCCAAAACCCTCGGTGCCGCGCGGCGGCCACACCAGGGTTCCATCGACACGCGCCTCGACCTCCTCAAGGTGACCGTCGGGCCAGGCGACGCACAATGCCGATACGAAATGCGCCTTGCGCTTGTCCGGGATCGTGGCGCCGCGTTCCTGCAACAGGCGCTCGACCCGCGTCATCGCCGCCATGAAGTCCGCAGGTTTGCCGGCCCAGCGCGCCGAATAAATTCCGGGCGCGCCGTCCAGCGCATCGACCACGAGGCCGGAATCGTCGGCGAACGCCGGAAGCTGCGCAGCCTTGGCGGCGGCGATCGCCTTGATCGCGGCATTGGCCCGAAACGTCTCGCCGGTCTCCTCGGGCTCATCGAGGCGGAGCTCGCCCGCAGAAATCGCCTCGACGCCATGGGGCGCCAGCAATTCGCGCATCTCGGCCAGCTTGCCGGGATTGTGGGTCGCGATCACGAGGCGGCCTGTGATTCGACGGTGCATGATCGATCAGACTACGCGACGGCCATCTTTTGCAAGTCCACCAGACGCGCGACGCCCTTGCGCGCCAGCGCCATCAGCGCCAGGAACTCGTCCTGCGAGAACGGCGTCTTTTCGGCGGTCCCCTGCACCTCGATGATGCGGCCGTCGCCGGTCATGACGAAATTGGCGTCGGTGTCGGCCTCGGAATCCTCGGCGTAATCGAGGTCGAGCACCGGCGTGCCCTGATAGATACCGCAGGAGATCGCCGCGACATTGTCGCGCAACACGTTGTTGTTTTTGATCATGTTGCGGGTCTTCATCCACGAGATGCAGTCGGCCAGCGCCACCCATGCGCCGGTGATCGAGGCGGTGCGGGTACCGCCGTCGGCCTGGATCACGTCGCAATCGACGGTAATCTGCCGCTCGCCGAGCGCTTCGAGGTCGACCGCCGCGCGCAACGAGCGCCCGATCAGGCGCTGAATTTCGACGGTGCGGCCACCCTGCTTGCCGGCCGCGGCCTCGCGGCGGGTGCGTTCCAGCGTGGCGCGGGGCAGCATGCCGTATTCAGCCGTCACCCAGCCACGGCCCTGGCCCTTGAGCCAGGGCGGCAGCCGCTCTTCCAGCGTGGCGGTGACCAGCACGTGAGTATCGCCGAATTTCACCATGCAGGAACCTTCGGCGTATTTGACGACGCCGCGTTCCAGCGACACGGGGCGCAGCTCATCGGGCGCACGGCGGCTTGGCCGCATGGGAAATCCTCCGAAAAATAGCTAGATTTGAGCCTGATCCATTCGGAAAACCGGTACCCAGTTTTCCGGATCATGCCGTAAAAATCGTTCGCGGTGCTTGTAGG
>JBOHIT010000721.1:0-5567 GCA_050726155.1 Bradyrhizobium sp. | reverse complement strand
GCATCTCTACGACCAGGATTTCGACCGCGATTCCAACACCATCGAAGTGTTCGTTGGCCGTATCCGCAAGAAGCTCGACGTCGACATCATCCAGACCGTGCGCGGGCTCGGCTATCTGCTGACGCCGCCGTCACCAGGTGCGTGATTAAAGGCGTTGACGAAGCAACACGCTTACTTCTTTGTTTGAGCATGTTTTTGTCTGAAAACGCGCCGCTGTTTTTCGGGATTGTGCCCTGATGCGCGGGTCCTCGCTCGCCACCCGGTTGTTCCTGTCGGCGACCGCGTGGGTGGTGGTGATCCTCGTCATCACCGGGTTCGTGCTGTCGTCGGTCTATCGCAACGCGACCGAGCGCGCGTTCGACCGCCGCCTCAATCTCTATCTTCGCACCCTGATCGCCGAGGTCGCCACACCGGACGAACCGCCGGACCATCCGTTCCAGTCGCTCGGCGAGCCGCTGTTCGAACTGCCGCTGTCGGGCTGGTATTGGCAGGTTGTTCGCACCGACGGCGAGAAGGCCGACGCGCGGGTGTCGCGATCGCTGTGGGACAAGAAGCTGCCGAAACTCGAGGAGCATGGCGCCGAACTGACCGCGGCCGGCGTTCGTCTCGGCTATGTCGATGGCCCCGAGGGACAGAATTTGCGGATGGTGGAACGGCCGGTCGACCTCGGCGCCGACGGCACGTTCCTGATCAGCGTCGCCGGCGACGCCAGCGAGATCTTCGATGAGACGCGCAGCTTCGACTATTATCTCGGCGGCACCTTCGCAGCGCTCGGCATCGTGCTGCTGCTGACCACCATCTTCCAGGTCCGCTTCGGACTTGCACCACTGAAGCGCATTTCGGAATCGATCGCCGATATCCGCTCCGGCCGTGCCGAACGGCTCGAGGGCGAATTCCCGGTCGAGATCGCGCCGCTGGCGCGCGAAACCAATGCACTGATCGACGCCAACAGGGAGATCGTCGAGCGGGCGCGGACCCATGTCGGCAATCTCGCCCACGCGATCAAGACGCCGTTGTCTGTCATCGTCAATGAAGCGGCGGCGCACCCCGTCGATCCCTTTGCCCGCAAGGTTCTCGAACAGGCCGATGTGATGCGCGATCAGGTGGCCCACCATCTGGAGCGCGCCCGCATCGCCGCGCGCGTTACCGTCGTCGGCACCGTGACCGAGGTCGCGCCCGCGATCGAGGCGTTGCGGCGGACCATGGAAAAGATCCACCGGGATCGCGGCCTCGCCATCGACCTCAAGGCGGATCCGCAGGCGAAGTTTCGCGGCGAACGCCAGGATCTGGAGGAGATGGTCGGTAACCTGGTCGACAACGCCTGCAAATGGGCCGCATCGCAGGTCTTCATCGAGGTGCTGGTCGAGCCGCCGGCGCAGCCCAGCGCCGCACCCAGGCTGCGGATTATCGTCGATGACGATGGCCGCGGGCTATCGGCCGAACAGCGCGCGCAGGCCTCGCAACGGGGTCAGCGGCTCGACGAATCAAAACCCGGCTCCGGGCTGGGGCTCTCGATCGTGGTCGATCTGGCGGCCCTCTATGGCGGCAGCCTTGCGCTGGGCGACGCCCCGATCGGCGGGTTGCGGGCCGAACTGGTGCTGCCAGGGGTTTGAGCGCCCTTATTGGCCGGAAATGCCGCTGTTTCTGCTCTGGAACCGGCCAAGCCGCCGTTGATTTCATTATTCCTAAACGACTTCTTAACGCGCACACTTTTATGATAGCCGGTGGACGCGCTTTGCCGTCCGGACGACACACGCATATCCATACCGGGCGCATGAGCCAGACATCGACCGAGCGGCTGAGGGACTATCTCGCCCAGCTCCCGCCTCAGGCGCAGGCGCTGCTGATGCGGGAGTTCGAGCGCGCCATCGAGCGCGGCGAGGACGTCGCTGTAGCGACCTTCGTGCTCGAGCAATTGCGCAAGGTCGTGCGCGGAACCGAGGAAGACGAGGAGGTGCGGCCGCGGACGGACGATCCGGCGCGCCTGCTATTCCGCCCGATCGAGCCGTTTCTGGTCGAAAGCAATTTCCCGATGCGCGTGGGGCAGATCCGGCGCGCCTCGCTACAGCCGATCTGGCAATGGCTCGCCCGTGACGGCGCACCGGAGCAGGCGCTGGCCTTCGAGTCGGTGCTGGCCGAGATCAGGCAGAGCGGCTCGACCGCGGGATTGGAGTCCGAGGCGCGCAAATTCCAGATGGCCGCCGCCGAGGCGATCGCCAAGGTCGCGACGCCGGTGGCGGGCGACGACAGGCATCGCGCGCTTTCCCGTATCGGTCCGCCCAACGTCGTCGAGGATCTGTTGTCGATCGGGTCGGTGTTGCGGGCGCGCGAGGCGATGGACACCCTTGGCGGCAGGCTGCCGAGCCAGTTGCGGGCCTTTACCGATTCCCAGATCACCTCGGTGACCTCGGCACTCAATGTTCCCTCGTTGCAGACGCCGCAATTGCTGCCGTTCGCGTTGTCGTTGATCATGCAGCGGCTGGCGGCGCCGTGGCAAATCATCCGCCTCGCGATCAAGATGGCGGCGTCCGACGATGAAATTCGCGTCGCCGCGACGCCTTTCGGGATTGCCGTGACGCTGGCGCTGCACGACCTCTCGTTCCTCGCGGCCTGTCTCCGCACCGATATCAGGCGCGGCCAGTTCGACAATGTCAGCGAGCAGCTGAAGACCCTGCATGACGGCGTGCGCGGCCTGCGCACTGAACTCGATCTGCGCAACGATTCCAATTGGGGCCGGCAATTGACCTCGATCCGCGCCGACATTTCCAACTCGCTGCAGTCGGAAATCGACAGCGTGCCCGGCCGGGTCCGCCGCATCCTGCGCCAGCGCGCCGACAAGGACGTTGCGTCCGCTCCCAAGATCGATGCTTCGGACGTCGAGGAAACCGCCGCCCTGATCGATTTCGTCGCGGTGTGCCGCACCTATGCCAGCGAACTCGCGATCAACGAGGTGACGCTGCGGACCTATTCCGACCTGCAGCATTACGTCGAGCACTCCACCGAGGGGTTGGTGCAGTCGCTGCGCGGTGGCGACACCAAGGCGCGCGCCTACCGGCAGATGCAGGTCCAGGCGGCGGTCCGCTTCTGCGAGGTCCTGTTCGGCCATGATTATGCGTCGCTGATGAGCCGGGCGGCCGAAAACGCCGTTACCGGCGAGCGCAAATCCTCCGAGCGAAAATCCACCCGCAACGGATAGGCCGGACGGGCCTTTTTCGGCGCTTTTGGCGATTTTCCGCGTCCCCTTCGATCCCGGAGCCCCGTTCCGATGGAATCGGAACGGGGCTCCGGATTCTTGATTTGACGCGTTTTCTTCACGCGAACCGGTGCCCGCTTCGCTGGATAACGCTCCAGTAATTGTCAATTGCCGGGTTTGCCGCCAGTGGTGTAAAGCGGCGCATCGGCGCCTGTCTGAAAGGCGCCGTTCCGCCCGGGAACCGCTTGATGACGCTGTGGTTTGTGTTCGCGCTGATGACGGTCGCGGCGATTTTTGCCGTGCTCTGGCCGTTGAGCCGCGGTGCGCCGGCGCAAGCCGGCGGCAGTGAAGCTGCCGTCTATCGGGATCAGCTCGCCGAGATCGATCGCGACGTCGCTGCCGGGCTAATTGGTCGCTCCGAAGCGGAAGCCGCACGGGTCGAGATCAGCCGCCGCCTGCTGGCGGCTGCGGACGGCGAGTACGATCTCCCGGCGCACCCCAATCTCAGGCTGCGCCGGTCCTCGACCGTTTTGGCGCTGGTGGGTTTGCCGGTCGCAGCCGTTGCGTTCTATCTTTCGGTCGGATCGCCGCATCTCGGCGATTTCCCGCTCGCCGGCCGCAGCCGCGCCGCCGATGCCAATCAGCCGCTCGATAATCTGGTGGCGCAGGTCGAGGCGCATCTGGAAAAAAATCCGACCGATGGCCGCGGCTGGAGCGTGCTGGCTCCGGTATTGGCGCGGCTCGGACGCTACGACGACGCGATCCGCGGCTATCGCAATTCGATCACCTATAATGGCGACAGCGCCGAGCGCCGCTCCGATCTCGGCGAAGCCCTGATGGGTTCGGCAGGCGGCGTCGTCACCTCGGAGGCCAAGGCCGAATTCGAGCGCGCGATCGCGCTGAACGCCGACGACCCCAAGGCCGGCTATTTCCTGGGGCTTGCCGCCGAACAGGACGGCCGCAGCAGCGACGCCGCCACGATCTGGCGCGCGATGCTGGCCAAGGGCGCCCCCGATGCGCCGTGGCGGCCGCTGGTGCAGGCCGCATTGGTGCGGGTCGGCGGTCTGGCGGCACCCGCGCTGTCCAACGATACGATGGCCGCCGCCAAGGACATGAACGAGGCCGATCGCGGCGCGATGATCCGCGGCATGGTCGATCGCCTCGCGACCCGGCTGAAGCAGAACGGCGACGACGTCGAGGGATGGCTGCGGCTGGTACGGGCCTATATGGTGATGGGCGAGCGTGACAAGGCGGTGAGCGCATTGTCGGATGCGCGCCAGGCTGTCGCCAACGATGCCGAACGTTTGCGCCAGCTCAACGAGGGCCTGAAGAATCTCGGGCTTGATGGATGATGGACGCCATCACGCACGAAGCCAGAGGATTATCATGACGCGCAAGCAGCGGCGTTTGACCATGATCGGCGGTTCGCTCGCGGTTCTCGCGGTGGCGGCGGCGCTGGTGCTGAACGCCATGCGCGATTCCATCGTGTTCTTTTCCACGCCCACGATGGCGGCCGAGAAGCAGATTCCGACCGGCAAGCGCTTCCGTCTCGGTGGCCTGGTGCAACCGGGCTCGCTGGTGCACGGCGACAATCTGGCGGTGAATTTCAGCGTCGCCGACGGCAGCGCCACGCTGCCGGTGGCCTTCAAAGGAATCCTGCCCGACCTGTTTCGTGAAGGGCAGGGCGTCGTCGCCGAGGGCGCGCTAGATGCGGCCGGCGTGTTCAGGGCCGATACGGTATTGGCAAAACATGACGAGACCTACATGCCGAAAGACGTCGCCGACGCCCTGAAGAAACAGGGCCACTGGAAAGACGATTACGGCGCCAAGCCGAGCGCGTCAGCGTCGCCCGCGCCAGTGCAGGGGGCATCGAAGTGATCGCCGAGGCCGGACACTATGCGCTGGTGCTGGCGCTCGCGCTGGCGCTGATCCAGTCCACCGTGCCGATTGCGGGGGCGCGCTGGGGCGATGTCGCGTTGATGAACGTCGCGCGCTCCACGGCGCTGGCACAATTGCTGTTCGTGGCGGTGTCGTTCACCGCACTGGTGATGCTGCACGTCAGTTCCGATTTTTCGGTCGTCAACGTGTTCGAGAATTCGCACTCGACCAAGCCGCTGCTCTACAAGATCACCGGCGTGTGGGGCAACCACGAAGGCTCGATGCTGCTGTGGGTCTCGATCCTCGCGCTGTTCGGCGGTCTGGTCGCCGCCTTCGGCAACAATTTGCCGCTGTCGCTGCGTGCGCACGTACTGGCGGTGCAGGGCTGGATTGCGGCCGCGTTCTATCTGTTCATCCTGATCACCTCGAATCCCTTTCTGCGCATCGCCACGCCGCCGATCGAGGGCCGCGATCTCAATCCGGTGCTGCAGGATAT
>JBOHIT010000720.1:0-20541 GCA_050726155.1 Bradyrhizobium sp. | reverse complement strand
GCTGCCAGCAGACATGCTGCCAGCAACAATCCAGCTGATATCTTAGACCTACATGTAGGTCCTCTCGGGAACTGATGCATGCATCTCTCCCCTCAATGCGCAGCTGGGATGGCATCGCCGGCTACGGCATCGGATGCAACGATATCATCGGGCCCAAGCTCATGCTCTGGCCCAAGCTCGCCTTCCCATTTCGCCACCACGGCGGTGGCGAGCGAGTTGCCGATCACATTGGTGGCGCTACGTCCCATGTCGAGGAACGTATCGATACCCATGATCATCAGCAGACCGGCCTCGGGAATGCCGAATTGGCTGAGCGTCGAGGCGATCACCACCAGGGACGCGCGGGGAACGCCTGCGACCCCCTTGGAGGTGATCATCAGCGTCGCCAGCATCGCGAGCTGAGTCCCGAGCGACATCTCGATGTGGTAAGTCTGCGCGATGAAGATACTCGCGAAGGTGCAAGACATCATCGTGCCGTCGAGGTTGAACGAATACCCCAGCGGCAGCACGAAGGCCGAGATCCGCGACGAGGCGCCGAAGCGATTCAGCCCTTCGAGGGTCTTGGGATAGGCCGCTTCCGAACTTGCGGTCGAGAACGCGAGCATCAGGGGTTCGCGGATCAGCCGCATCAGATGGCTGTATCTTGCTCCGAAAACGATGAAGCCTACGGCGAACAGGATACCCCACAGGATCATCAGCGAGAGATAGAAACCACCCATAAACAGGATCAGCTTCCACAACACGCCGAGACCATTCTTGGCCACCGTCGCCATGATCGCCGCCCATACCGCCAGCGGCGCGAACAACATCACATAGCCGGTGACCTTGAGCATGATGTGGGCGAGATCGTCGATCAGCGACATGATCGGCTTCGAGCGCTCTTCCGGCAACGCGCCAAGCGCCACCGCGAAGAACACCGCAAACACCACGATCTGCAGGATTTCATTCTGCGCCATCGCGTCCGCGATCGAGGTCGGAACCAGATGGATCAGGAATTTCTCGAACGAGAACGCCGACACCGGCAATCCCGTCGATTGCGACTTGTCGGGCAGCGTGCCGGGGAAGTTCGCGCCGGGCTGCAGCAAATTGACCATGATCAGGCCGAGCAGCAACGAGATGAACGATGCGCTGACGAACCAGCCCATGGTCTTGGCAAAGATCCGGCCGAGCCTGGCGCCCGAGCCCATGTGGGCGATGCCGCCGACCAGCGTGGCGAACACCAATGGCGCGATGATCATCTTGATCAGGCGCAGGAACAGCATGGCGATCAGGTTTACGTCCGCCGCGATCTCCACCCGGTTATCGGGCATGTAGTTGAAAACGATGGTCCCCATCACGATGCCGAGCGCCATCGCGATCAGGATGTACTGCGTAAACCTGCTGGACATTTTTCTTACCCCCGTAAGTACCGGCAACGCGAGTTTGGCAGATTTCGCAACCGACGCAACAAGCTTGCGACATTTTACACTCTTGCCGAAATGTTCCTGTTGTGGATCAAGCGCGCGGCGACTAGCGTTCAATGCAGCGCACAACGCGTGCAATTGATCGCCCGATAAGCGATCAACTGCATCAAGAACCGCCAGAAGCAATCACGAGGCCGAGGGGAGAGAACACCATGAACGCGTCCGTCAATCGCCAGATCCTGCTGGTGGAAAAGCCGACCGGCAAGCTTGGTCCCGAGCATTTCAAGATGGCGCAGGGCGCGATCCCGGAGCCGAAGGACGGCGAAGTGCTGGTGCGGGCGCGCTATATCTCGCTCGACGCAGCCAACCGGGCATGGATGCACGGCGCCACCTATCGCGCGGCGGTCGAGGCCAACACCGTGATGGCCGGCGGCGGCATCGCCGAGGTCGTGTCCTCAAAAGCCCCGGGCCTCAGCCCCGGCGACATCGTGTTCGGCGACACCGGCTGGCAGGATTATGCGGCGGTGCCAGCCAAGCACATGACCAAAATGCCGAAGATGGAACCGATGACGCATCTGCTCAGCGTCTACGGCATCGCCGGCCTCACCGCCTATTTCGGCCTGCTGCATGTCGGCAAACCCAAGGAGGGTGAAACCGTCGTGGTATCGGCCGCGGCCGGTTCGGTCGGCTCGATCGTCGGCCAGATTGCCAAGATCAAGGGGTGCCATGTCGTCGGCATCGCCGGCGGCAAGGCCAAGTGCAACTGGCTCACCAGCGAACTCGGCTTCGACGCCGCGGTCGATTACAAGGACGGCGCGACCTACAAGGCGCTGCGCGCGGCGGCGCCCAAGGGCATCGACGTCTATTTCGACAATGTCGGCGGCGACATCCTGGAGGCCTGTATCGCGCTGATGAACAACCGCGGCCGCATCTCCTGCTGCGGCGCGATTTCGCAATATGACGGCGTGCCGTCAGCGACCGGCCCGCGCGGCGTTCCCGGCCTGATCGTGGTGAAACGGCTGATCATGCAGGGCTTCATCGTGATGGACTACATGAACGAGCGCGATTCTGCCCTGAAGGACCTGCAGTCCTGGGTCGCCTCCGGCAAACTGAAGGTGCAGGAAGACATCATCAACGGCCTGGAAAACACGCCGCAGGCGCTGATCGGGTTGTTGGCCGGCGAAAACCGCGGCAAGCGGATGGTGAAGGTGTAGATTCGCAATCGATGTCGTCCCGGCGAAGGCCGGGACCCATACTCCGTGGCGCTCATTGTTGCAGACAGTCTCGACCGCCAGCGTCCTCACCGATAGGCCGGAGCGTATGGGTCCCGGCCCCCGTGCGCACTTGCGCACTAGGCCGGGACGACGCGGAGTGTCTAATGCGCGCCAGGCGTCTGCGGCACTGGCTGCACACCCGCCTTCTTCTGCTTCCGCTCAGCCAGCCAGTTCTCGAACCGCTGCACCACGACGAAGAAGGTCGGCACGAACAGCACGGCGAGGCAGGTCGAGGCCAGCATGCCCGAAAATACCGTGATGCCGATCGACTTGCGCGCGTTGGCGCCGGCGCCGGTGGCGAGCACCAGCGGCACCACGCCGAGGATGAAGGCAAACGACGTCATCAGGATCGGCCGGAACCGCGCCCGTGCCGCCTCGATCGCGGATTCCAAGAGCGGCTTGCGGTCGCGCACATGCAGTTCGAGGGCGACTTCGACGATCAGAATGGCGTTCTTGGCCGACAGCGCGATCAGCAGGATGATGCCGATCTGGGTATAGAGGTTGTTCTCGATCCGCAGTCCCGTCAGCACGATCATCGGACCGAGCAGCGACAGCGGCACCGCCAATATCACCGAGATCGGTGCGTACCAGCTCTCATATTGTCCGGCCAGCACGAGATAGACCAGCAACAGCGCCAGCCCGAACGCCCAGTAGATTTGCCCGCCGACGACCTTCTCTTGGTACGACATCGCCGTCCATTCGAAGCCGGTCCCCTGCGGCAGGGTCTTTGCGGCGATCTCCTCCATCAAATTCATCGACTGGCCGGAGCTGTAGCCGGTGGCCGGCAAGCCGATGATGGTCGCCGACGGATAGAGATTGTACAGGCTGATCAGCGACGGGCCGACCGACGGCGTGATCTTGGCGACGGTGCCGAGTGGGATCATGTCGCCGTTGCTGTTGCGCACCATCATGTTTTCCATGTCACGCGGGGTCAGGCGGTATTGCGCGTCCGCCTGGGCGTAGACCTGGAAGGTGCGACCGAACTTGTTGAACTGGTTGACGAAGGTTGACCCCATGTAGGACGACAGGGTCGAGAAGATCTGGTCGGTGGTGACATGCAGGGTCTGGGTCTTGATCCGGTCGACCTCCACATCGAATTGCGGCACCATCGAGCGGAACGACGAGCTGACGCGCTGGAGCGCGCTTTGCGTCTGCGCGTTGGAGACGATGGCGCCGGCGATGGCCTGCAGCTTGCCGTAGTCGGCATTGCCGTCGCG
The DNA here is from genome assembly GCA_050726155.1 of Bradyrhizobium sp. Lineage (GTDB taxonomy): Bacteria > Pseudomonadota > Alphaproteobacteria > Rhizobiales > Xanthobacteraceae > Bradyrhizobium. The sequence goes on along the minus strand of JBOHIT010000720.1, from coordinate 16,647 downwards.
CAATTGCACCTGCATCGCGAACCCGGCGGCGTTGCCGATGCCCTGGATCGGCGGCGGCGGGACCACGAGGATGCGCGCCTCCTCGATCGCAGACATCTTCTCGTTCAGGCCGACGAACAGCGACCGCAAATCCTCGCCCGCGCCGCGTGCGCTCCACTCCTTGAGGATCAAATAGGCCACGCCGGCATTGGCCAGGCTGGAAGAGCTGTCCAGCGCCGAGATGCCGGAAATGCTGATGACCTGGTCGACGCCGGGATGCTTGCTGGCGATCTCGCTAACCCGCGTGAGCACATTCTGGGTGCGGTCGAGCGCGGCGCCATCGGGCAATTGCACGGCGACCAGGAGATAGCCCTGGTCCTCGATCGGAATGAAGCCGGTCGGCACCCGCGACAGGCCATAGCCGGCGCCGCAGATCAGGATAAGGGCAAAGATCACGGCGATATTGCTGTGCGCGACCAGACGGCTGATCAACTTGGTATAGGCACGCTCGACCCGGTCATAGACCGCGTTGAAGCCGCGATAGAAGAAGTTGCGCTGCTCCGGCGGCGCCGGCCGCCGCAGCCACAATGCGCATTGCGTCGGCTTCAGCGTCGCGGCGTTGATGGCGCTGAGCAGCGCGGTCGCCGCGATCACCAGCGCGAATTGCGAATACATCTTCCCCGTCAATCCCGGCAGGAAGGCCGACGGCAGGAACACCGAGATCAGCACCAGGGTGATGCCGACGATCGGCGCGAACAGCGCATCCATGGCCGCTATCGCCGCGTCATGGCCGGACATGCCCTTCTCGATATTGTGCGCCGCGCCCTCGACCACGACGATGGCGTCGTCGACCACGATGCCGATCGCGAGCACGATCGCGAACAAGGTCGAGATGTTGACGGTGAAGCCGAGGGCCGCCATCGCGGCAAAGGCGCCGATGATCGTCACCGGCACGGTGGTCGCCGGCACCAGCATCGCCCGCCAGTCCTGCAGGAAGATCAGGATCACGACGAGAACGAGCAGGCCGGCCTCGATCAGCGTCTTGTAGACCTCGTTGATCGATTCGGAGACGAATTTCGTGGTGTCGAACGGCGTGTCATATTTCACGTCCTGCGGAAACGCCTTGGCGAGCACCGCCATCTTGTCCTTGACGGCCTTCTCGACCTCGAGCGCGTTGGCGCCGGGCGACTGGAACACGCCGATGCCGGTGGCAGGCTTGTTGTTGAGCGAGAACGTCTGGCTGTAGGTCTGGGCGCCGAGCTCGACCCAGCCAATGTCGCGGACGCGGGTGACGTCGCCATTGCTGCCGGTCTTGACGATGATGTCCTCGAACTGGCTCTTGTCGCTGAGTCGCCCGTTGACGTTCAGCGTATACTGGAATGCCTGCCCGGACGGGGTCGGCGGCGCGCCGATTTGGCCCGCGGTCACCTGCTGGCTCTGCTGCTGGATCGACGACACCACGTCCTGCGGCATCAGGTTGCGAACCTGCAGCTTGTTCGGATCGAGCCACACCCGCATCGAATACTGGCCGGCGCCGAACACCGTGACATTGCCGACGCCCGGCAGTCGCGACAGCTCGTCCCTGACGTTGATAGTGGCGTAATTGCTCAGGAACAGGCTGTCATAGGTCGCATTCGGCGACGTCAGCGTCACGAACAGCAGAATCGCCGTCGACTTCTTCTGGACGGTCACGCCCTGATTCTGCACCGATTGCGGCAGCTGCGACAGCGCGCTCGACACGCGATTTTGCACCAGGACCTGCGCGAAGTTGAGGTCGGTGCCGATCGCGAACGTCACCGTCAGCGAATAGGTGCCATCGGCGCCGCTGTAGGACTGCATGTACAGCATGTCCTCGACGCCGTTGACCTGCTGCTCGATCGGCAGCGCCACGGTATCGATAACGGTCTTGGCGCTGGCGCCGGGATAACGCGTCGTCACCTGCACCGTCGGTGGCACGACATCTGGATATTGCGCGACCGCGAGGCGGAACAGGCAGACGCCGCCGATCAGGATCATCAAAATCGCGATGACGTTGGAAAGGACGGGCCGCTCGATGAAGAACTTCGAAATCATGACCGGTCCTTATTTGCTTGACGCCGGCGACGCTTCGACCTTCTTGACTTGCGGATCGACCTTCTGGCCCGGAATCGCGCGCAGCAGTCCGGCGGTGACCACACGATCATCGGGTTTCAGGCCGCTTTCGATCACGCGCAGATCGCCTTCCAGCGGCCCGGCCTGGACCTTGCGTTGTTCGACCACATTCTCGCCGTTGACGACCAGCACGTAGCGGCCGGCCTGGTCGCTGCCGAGCGCGACATCGGGCACCAGTAACGCGCTCTTCTGCTCATCGAAAGGCACGCGGACTCTGACGAAAAATCCCGGCAACAACGTCCGATCGGGATTCGGCAAGATGCCGCGCACCGCGAGCGTGCCGGTCGATTGGTTGAGGGTCGGCGAGACGTAGTCGAGCTTTCCCTTGTGCGGAAAGCCGCTCTCGGTCTGCAATCCGATCTCGACCGGCAACTGCCGGATCTCGTCGACGGTCATTCCCCGCCGCCGGGCCTCTTCCCGGATCTTCAGCACGTCCTGCTCGTTGACATTGAAATTCACATAGATCGGGTCGAGCGCCACGATGTTGGCAAGCTGGGTCGGCGATGAAACGCCGACCAGTTCGCCGATCGAAACCAGATGCGCGCTGACGATGCCATCGAACGGCGCTGTGACATTGGTATAGCCGTAATTGACGGCAGCAATCTTGGTGTTGACCTGGGCCTGCTGCAGGTTTGCCTGGGCGTTTTCGCGCGCCGCCGTCGAAGTATCGAGCGTCGCCTGCGAGACGGCCTGCTTCTGCACCAGATCGGACTGCCGCTTGAAATCGGCTTCGGCCTGCTTCATCGAAGCCTGCAAGCCGGCTTCGGCGGATTGCGCCTGCTCAAGCTTCAATTTGTAGGTTTCCGGCTCGATCGTGAACAGCGTGGTGCCTTCCTTCACGAAGGTGCCGTCCTTGTAGTTGATCGATTGCAGGAAGCCCTGCACGCGCGCGACCAGATCGACATTCTTGATCGGCGCGGTATTTCCGGTCGCTTCCAGATAGCGCGTGATACTGCGCTGCACCGGCGCCGCAACTTCAACTTTCGGTGGCGGCGGCGGTACAAAACTATTTTGTTCACAGGCACTTAAGAGGCCGAACGCCGCAATGGCGAAGGTCGCGCGACACGCCATGGCGGCTCTCCGACCGGAGACGCCATGTGGTCTGTTGCATACCAGCGAACGCTCGGACTTCATTGTGCGGGCCTCAATACGTTTTGTTTGGTTCTGCAAAAGGGCGCTTTATTCAAATCATGGCGTTCGGCCGTCCGATAAAAATAGCAACAATCCACTTGCAGGGAAACCCGAAACCGAAAATGATGCCGCGCGCGAATTTTATCGCCCATCCGTTCATGATTTCACTTCTGTTGAAGCGGCGACTCCAGCGACGACAAAAAGGATTTGTTCAAATGATCAACACGTTGACACGTGCGGCAACGCTTGGGGCGTTGATGACAGCCGTGATATTCGCAAGTGCAATACCGGTATCTGCGCAAGCACCGAGCCAGGCCCAGCGTGACGCGATCAAATCGCAATGCCGCAACGATTATATAGCGCATTGCTCCAGCGTTCCGCCGGGCGGCGAAGCTTCGCTGCAATGCCTGCAGAAGAACATGTCGAGCCTGTCATCGAGCTGTCAAAGTGCGGTGCGTGCGGTGGAAGCCCCGGCGGCTGCCGCGCCTGCTCCGGCAGCGGCCGGTGCAAAGCCCGCCGCCACGACCGCGGCACCCAAGACCGATGCCAAGCCCGCGGCCGCAGCGGCGGGGCAGCCGACCAGCGCGCAGGTATCCGCGATCCGCAGCGCCTGCCGCTCGGATTATCCCAAGGTGTGCGCCGGTGTCCCGACCGGCGGCGCGCCGGCGCTGCAATGCCTGGAAAAGAACAAGGGCAAACTTTCGCCGGCGTGCGAGAAAGCGGTCGCGGCTGCCGGCGGCGGTGGCGCCGCACCGGCAGCGGGTGCTGCTCCTGCGGCAGCCGGCGCCGCCGCTGCACCTGCCGCACCCGTTGTGATCGTGCTGCGGCCGATGCGGCCGCGCGAAGAACTGTTCGTGCTGCGGTCGGCCTGCGGCGCCGATGTCCGCACGATCTGCGGCGGCGTTCAGCCGGGCGGCGGCCGGATCGTGCAGTGCCTGGCGACCAACGCAGGGTCGCTGTCGCCGGCATGCCAGGACGTGCTGTCCCAGTTCAAGGCGCAATAGTCGGTCGCGCCAGCCGATCGCGCCGTGAGAACGGCGCGGTCGGATCAGGCGTGCGAGACGGTACCGACGAACTGCTGCAATTCCGGCGTCCGCGGCGCGGCAAACACCTCTTTCGGCACGCCCTCTTCATGCACCTTGCCGTGGTGCATGAAGACGAGCTTGGTGCCGACGTCGCGGGCGAAACGCATTTCATGCGTCACCAGGATCAGCGTCATCCCTTCGCGCGCCAATTGCTCGACCACGCGCAGCACCTCGTTGACCAGTTCCGGATCGAGCGCCGAAGTGATTTCATCGCACAGCAACACCTTGGGCCGCATCGCCAGCGAACGCGCGATGGCGACGCGCTGCTGCTGGCCACCGGAGAGCTGGCTCGGATAGGCGTCCATCTTCTCCGACAGGCCGACTTTCGCCAGCACTTCGGCCGCGACGGCGCGCGCTTCCTTGGCCGACACCTTGTTGACCACGGTCGGCGCCAGCATCACGTTCTCGGCGGCAGTCAAATGCGGAAACAAATTGAACTGCTGGAACACCATGCCGACATGGCGGCGCAGTTCGCGCAGATTGACACTGGCGCCACCGACCTCGATGCCGTCGGCAACGATGGCGCCGGACTGATAGGTCTCCAGCCCGTTGATGCAGCGGAGCAGCGTGCTCTTGCCAGAGCCGGAGCGGCCGATGATGGCGACGACGTCACCCTTGGCGACATCGAGCGAGACGCCCTTCAGCACCTCGTTCGGACCAAAGCTCTTTCTGACGTCACGAATGCTAACGAGCGACATTGAGTCGGCCCTCGATTTTTTTCGCCCACCAGGACAGCGGGAAACACAGGCAGAAGTAGATCAGCGCAACCAGCGAATAGACCACGAAGGGACGGAACGTGGCGTTGTTGAGCATAGTGCCGGCCTTGGTCAGTTCGACGAATCCGATGATCGAGGCCAGCGCCGTGCCCTTGACCACCTGCACCGAGAAACCGACGGTAGGCGCGACCGCGATGCGCGAGGCCTGCGGCAGGATTACGTAGCGCATCTGCTCGATGTAGCTCATGGCGAGGCTGGATGACGCCTCCCACTGTCCCTTCGGGATCGATTCGACGCAGCCGCGCCAGATCTCAGCGAGAAAGGCGCTGGTCCAGAACGTCAGCGCCATTGTCGCCGCCATCCACGGTGAGACCTCGACGCCGAACAGCGCGATGCCGAAGAAGAACAAAAACAGCTGCATCAGCAGCGGCGTGCCCTGGAACAGTTCGATATAGATCTTGGTGGACCATTCCAGCGCCGGGATTTTGGAGGTGCGCATGAACAGCAGGATCAGCCCAACGATGCCGCCGCAGAAAAAACGCAATCAGCGACAGCACGATGGTCCACTGCGTGGCGATCAAGAGGTTCGAAAGGATGTCCCAGAGGCTGAACTGCAACATGGTTCACTTCGCCTTGAACAGGAGGCGGCCGAGGCCGCGCAGCAGCGAACGCGTCAGCATGGCGAGCAACAGATAGGCCAGCGCCACCAGCAGATAGACCTCGAAATTGCGGAAATTGCGCGAGGCGATCAAATTGGCGGCGTAGGTCAGGTCCTGCGCCGAGATCTGCGACACCACGGCCGAGCCGAGCATGACGATGATGATCTGCGACGACAGCGCCGGATAGATCTTCTCGAACGCCTGCTTGAGCACGATGTGGCGCAGCACTTCCCACTTGGTCATGGCAAGGCTGATGCCGGCCTCGATATGGCCCTTCGGCACCGCCTCGATGCCGGCGCGGATGATCTCGGTCGAATAGGCGCCGAGATTGATGGTCATGGCGAGGAACGCCGCGGTGGTTTCACTGAGCTTCAACCCGGCGGCCGGCAGGCCGAAGAAGATGAAGAACAATTGCACGATGAACGGCGTGTTGCGGATCACCTCGACATAGCCGGCGACCAGGCTGCCGAGCCATTTCGGACCGAAGGTACGCGCCGATGCGCCGGCGGTGCCGACGGCGATGCCGGCGACGGTCGACACCAGCGTCAGCACCACCGTGAACAGCAATCCCCACAGCAGCACATCCCAGTAGGGCAGCAATTCGCCGAATTGGAGCTGGTAGTTCATGGCGGGCTATCCCCGCGCGGTCAGGCTAAAAGCCCGGCGGCAACGGCGCCTTCAGCCACTTCTCCGACAGTTTTCCGATGTCGCCGGAGGCCTTGGCCTGCGCGATGATCTCGTTGAGCTTGGCGAGCAGCTTCGGCTCTTCCTTGTTGAGCCCGATGAAGCACGGGCTGTCCTTGATCACGAACTTAAGCGCGGGCGCCCGGGCCGGGACCTTCTCGGCGATGGCCGCGGCGACCGTGTTGCCGGTCGCGACCAGGTCGACCTGCCCGGACACGAAGGCCGCAATGGTGGCGTTGTTGTCCTCAAAACGCTTGATGGTGGCGTCCGCCGGCGCGAGCTTGGTCAATTCCTGCTCCTCGATGGCGCCGCGGGTGGCGCCGATCGTCTTGCCCTTGAGGTCGTCGGCCGATGCCACCTTGATGTCCTTGGTGCCGAACACACCGGAGAAGAACGGGGCATAGGCCACCGAGAAATCGATCACCTTCTCGCGCTCGGCATTCTTGCCGAGGCTGGAAATGACGATGTCGGCCTTCTTGGTCTGCAGATAGGGAATCCGGTTGGCGCTGGTCACGGCGATGATCTCGACCTTCACCCCGAGCGCCTTGCCGATCAAATTGGCCATATCGATATCGTAGCCCTGCGGCTTGAGGTCGAGCCCGGCGGAGCCGAACGGCGCAAAATCCTGCGGCACCGCAACCTTGATGACCTTGGCCGCCATGATCGAATCCAGCGCGTCGGCGTGGACCGGCGTGACCTGCGCGGCGACAGCGAACGCGAACGCCGCGGCAAGCATCGATTTGTTGAACAACATCCTGCGTCCCCCAGTGTGCACCGCGACATCGCCGGTCAATTCGGCCGACGTCGTCCGATCCCCATTGTGGTTTGGACCCTGCCCGATGCTCAACGATCAGGCAATGCCCCGCCCTGCACGTTATTTTATCATCGATTGCCACCGAATTAATCTGCGGCACCGCATCCGGAATGACAAATTCGCGCCTCGATGATACATAGCAACGATACTACGCAGGATTGCATCTACTCGCCACGAAACGCCAGGATCAGTTGAACCAGCCGGACCGACAGGGCGATATAGCAAATCGTCATCGCGATCTGATACGCGGTATGCCAGTTGACCTTGGCCAGCTTGTACAAGCCGTCGAGAAAATTCAGGAGCAGAAGGATCACCCCGAACAACTCGACGCCGCGCCCGACCAGGCCATGGCGTAAATAACCGAACAGGACGATCGCCGGCTCGTTGCTCGAGACATGCGCGCCGGCCGACACGATCAACGTCCCGATAATCATCTTTTCGACATGCGAGAATATTTCCTTGGAGGCCGGCTCGATATGATCGGCATAGAATGAAAGCCATCTGGCTCTGATCTCCGCCATGATTTCTCCTTTGCTTGCGATGAATGCGTGCTTCAATACAGCGGGTCCGCGATCAGGAAGCAAGCAGGCGGCCTGACCGACGTTTGAGAACGACAATCACTAACCATCACGAGGAGAGGAAAAACAGATGCTACGTGCCGTCCTGACTGCAGCCACCCTGTTGTGTGCATCGCACGCCTTCGCGCAGGAAATGACCTCCGCACAGCGCGACGCCTGCATGGGCGATTACGAGAAATACTGCAAAAGCGTCGCGCCGGGCGGCGGGCGGATCATCGCCTGCCTCGCCAAGCAGAGCTCCAGTTTGACACCGGCCTGCAAGAAGGTGCTCGAGGCGGCGGAGAAGAAATAAGGACGCCTGAGACGCATCCGCACAATCTTCCAGGCAAGCAATCACCAACCAGGATAAATTCGGGAGCATACCATGCGTTCATTTTTGTTTATTGCGGCTACTCTCCTTGCCTTCGGTACCACCATGACCTTCCTGTCGACCGACGCCAATGCTGCGGTATGTGCAGACGGCGTCGTTCGCGCCGGCTGCGCCGGCCCCCGCGGCGCGGTCGTGGTCAAGAAGCCGCCGCCGGCGGTGGTGTGCAAGACCGTCATCGTCAACGGCGTGAAGGTTCGCCGCTGCACCTGAGCAAATTGGTCGGAGCACAGCCCGCTGCGTACCGCCTGTGGCGGTCCGGCGGGCCGGCTTTTGCCGCTTTCAGATTTTGCGGGACGGCGAATGATATGCCAGCATTGAACGCTCGCCAGGAAGGCGTTCGATGGTCATGAATCCGGGATGAAAGCCTTTTCAACCGCACTGCCGTTCTGGGCCCGGGCATTCCTGCTGGCGGGCCTTGCCGGCGTCGTCCTCGGCGCCGGCCTGATCGCCTATCGCTTCTACGCCAGGCCGACGACGCTGAGCGTCGCGGTCGGATCGTTCGATGGCGAAGCCCCCCGGATCGCGTCGCTCATCGCCGCCCGGCTGGAAGCCACCAAATCCCCGGTCCGGCTCAAGATCGTGCCGACCGACAACGTGCTCGATTCCGCAAAAACCTTTGCCGCCGGCAAGACCGACCTTGCCATCGTGCGCGCCGATGTCGGCGACCTTTCGCAGGCGCGAAGCGTGGCGCTGGTCACCAAATCGGTCCTGATGATCCTGGCAATGCCGGGATCGCAGGTGACTGGTATCGAGAAGATGAAAGGGCATACGGTCGGCGTCGTCGGTGGCGAGATCAACCAGAAGGTCGTCGACTCGCTGAAGAAGGAATACGACCTCGGCGACAAGGTGACCTTCAGGAATCTGACGCCGGCGGATACGCCGCGCGTGATCAAGGCAAAGGAAGCCAGCGTGTTCATGCTGGTCGTTCCTCTCAACGAAAAATATCTGTCCTTGGTGCGGCGCTTTTTTGGGGGCGCGCACAATTCCCTTCCGTCCCTGGTCGCGGTCGAGTCGGCCGGCGCCATCGCCGATGTCGAAGGCGCCTATGAAAGCTTCGATATTCCGCTGGGCACGCTGCGCGGCAACCCGCCGGTGCCGGACGCCGATCTGACCACGCTGCGCGTTGGCTCCTATCTCGTCGCCAACAAGAAGCTCGATCCGGACACGATCACGACGCTGACCCAGGCGCTGATCACCGCCCGCAACGATCTCGTGCGGGACCAGCCGCTGCTGGCCGGATTGGCCGCGCCCGATACCGACCCCGACGCCTACATCCCGGTCCATTCCGGTGCTGCGGCCTACTACAACGGGACCCAGCAAAGCTTCATGGATCGATACAGCAACTGGATCTACCTGACGCCGATGGTGCTGGGCGGACTGGCATCGATCTTCGCCGCCGCGTGGCGATTCCTCGGCGTCCAGCAGCAGCCGGAAGAGGCGACGCTGCGCAGCCTGTTCTCCTTGCCGCGGCGCATCAGGGAGGTGACGAGCGAGGCCGAACTGGTCGAGATCGAAAACCAGGTCGACCAGGCGCTGGACGCCGAGATGGCGAACGCGATCAAAAGCGAAAACGCGCAGGATATTTCGACGCTGGTCTCGATGGCGCACCGGCTGGAGGATTCGATCCATCGCCGCCGCCAAGCGCTGGCAGCGGGGCCTGCTGCGAAGCTGAATTAGCACGTGGTGAAATGACGTAAGATAGCAAGCGCGAAGGTACTGCGCTCCCTCTCCCGCTTGCGGGGGAGGGTTGGGGTGTGGGTGTCGCCGCGAGTCATACATATGGTGGAGAGAGCCCCCACCCGGATCACATCTGCGATGTGATCCGACCTAAGAGCGAGCTTCGGTCGTCTCGACCCCGCAAGCGGGAGAGGTGAACCGGGTTCGCCGCTGGACCAATCCTGGCCAATTTTTCGGTAGCGCCGTTCTCCGGTCCGGTTTAGGGTAGCCGGAAATAGTAAGTATACTGTCTATCTGGGAGGAAGAACCGTGCGTATCGCGGTGATCGGCGGAGGCCCCGGAGGTCTCTACTTCGCCTATCTCTGGAAGCGGCGTCATCCCGACGCAGAGATCGACCTGTTCGAACAGAACCCCGAGGGCGCCACCTGGGGCTTTGGCGTGGTGTTCTCCGAGCAGGCGCTGGAATTCCTGCGCGCCGACGATCCCGAGACGGTCGATGCGATCGCGCCGCGGATGGAAAGCTGGAAGAACATCACGCTCAATTTGCGCGGCGAGAACGTCGAGATCGACGGCGTCGGCTTCTCCTCGATCGGCCGGCTCGAACTACTGACCATCTTGCAGCAACGCGTTCGCGCCGCCGGCGTCACGCCGCGATACGATACGATCGTCCAGTCGCTCGACGAACTCGGAGGCTACGATCTGATCGTCGCCGCCGATGGGCTGAACTCGCTGGTGCGCCGCAGCCTCGAGAAGGAATTCGGCGCCTCGGTTTCGCACTCGACCAACAAATTCGCCTGGTACGGCACCAGCAAGCGCTTTGCCACGCTGTCGCAGACCTTCGTGAAGACCGATCTCGGGTCGTTCAACGCGCATCATTACCGCTACGCGCCCGATATGAGCACCTTCCTGGTCGAATGCGACGCCGCGACCTGGCAGGCCTACGGGTTTGAGCACAAGACGATCGAGCAATCCCAGGCGATTTGCGAGCGGGTCTTTGCCGATACGCTCGACGGCCATTCGCTGGTGTCAAACAAGTCAGTCTGGCGCAATTTCCCCTGGATCTGGAACGAGACCTGGTCGCACGGCAACATCGTGCTGATCGGCGACGCGCTGCACTCGGCGCATTTCTCGATCGGTTCTGGGACCCGGCTCGCGATCGAGGATGCCATCGCACTGACCAAGGCGCTGGAGGCGGAAGCGGACATCCCGGCGGGCCTTGCCCGCTACCAGGGCGAACGCAAGCCGATCGTGAAGAAGCTGGTGACGGCGGCGCGCACCAGCGCCGACTGGTACGAACATTTCCCCGAACACATGAATCTCGACCTGATGGATTTTGCCTACAGCTACATCACGCGCTCGGGTCGGATCGACGATGCGCGCCTGCGCGCGATGTCGCCGCAGTTCATGGCGCGCTACGAGGCGACCAGGCACAGCGGGAGCCGGCCATGATGATCGACGATCGGGTACCCCAGGATAATCCAGGCGCGCGCGAAATCGGGTTTGCCGTTCCCGAGCGCTACAACGCCAGCCGCATCCTGTTCGACAACCTCGCACAAGGCCGCGGCGACCGGATCGCGCTGATCGGGCCTGCCGGCACGCGCAGTTATGCCGAGCTGTGCCGGGAAGCCTCGCAATGGGGCCACGGTTTCCTGTCGCTGGGCCTAAAGCGCGGCGACCGCATCCTGATGTTCCTCGACGACACGCCGGCCTATCCGGCGGCGTTCTTCGGCGCGGTGCGCGCCGGCTTCGTACCGCTCCTGATCAACACGCTGACGCCGCCGGATTTGCTGCAGTTCTATCTCTCGGATGCAGGCGCTGCGGTTGCGGTTGCGGATTCGGAGTTTTCAGCGCGCTTCGACGCCGTCGCCTGCAAGGACACACCGCTGCGCACGCTGATCGTGGTCAATGGCACCGTTGGCGAACACGCGGTGCCGAAGGCGCTTGCCGCCGACGCCTGGCTGAAAACCTTCCCCACCGAACTCGCGGAGACCGACACGCACCACAACGAAATGGCGTTCTGGATGTATTCATCCGGTTCGACCGGACGGCCGAAGGGCATCGTGCATCTGCAGCACGACATGGCCTATAGCGAGGCCGCGTTCGCGCGCAACGTGCTCAGGCTCTCAGCCGACGACATCTGCTTCTCGGTGCCGAAGATCTTCTTTGCGTACGGGTTCGGCAATTCCATCACCTTCCCATTCTCGGTCGGCGCCGCCACGTTGTTGTTGCCGGGCCAGCCGAAGCCGGCTGTTATCTTCGAGGCGATCGGGCAGTACCGCCCGAGCGTGTTCTTCGGGCTGCCGACGCTTTATACGTCGCTGACCAAAGCCGACGGCGCGTCGGCGGCGGATTTCTCCTCGCTGCGGATGGCGCTGTCTGCCGCCGAGGTGTTGTCGGGTGACGTGTTCAACGGCTGGAAGAAGCTGACCGGCCTCGAGATTATCGAGGGCCTGGGTTCGACCGAGGCGCTGCACATCTATCTTTCCAATCGGCCCGATCATAAGAAGCTCGGTGCGGCGGGGCTGCGTGTGCCCGGTTATGAAATTGCGCTCCGGGATAAGGACGGTCGCGAAGTCAGCGACAACGAGGAAGGCATCATGTGGGTGCGCGGCGATTCCAACACGCCGCTGTACTGGAACCGGCCGGACAAATCGGCCGAGACGATCCGTGATGGGGGTTGGATCTACACCGGCGATCGCTTTGTCCGCGATAGCGACGGCTTCCATTTCTTCCGCGGCCGCGCCGACGATCTCGTCAAGATATCAGGCCAATGGGTCTATCCGCTCGAAGTCGAACTATGCCTCGCCGAACATCCCGATGTGCGTGAATGCGCGGTGTTCGCCGTCGAACTGCCGGACCGTCGCATGACGCTGAAGGCCGTCGTTGTGATGAATAGTGGCGGCTTCGACGCCGATGACGCGACCAAACTGTTGCAGGATTTCGTCAAGGCAAAGCTGCTGCCCTACAAATATCCGCGCGAGGTGCGTTTCATCGCGGAATTGCCGAAAACCGGAACGGGCAAGATCGATCGACAGGCGCTGCTGAAGATGTAGCGTTCCTCAACACACTCGGTGTCGTCCCGGCGAAGGCCGGGACCCATACCCCGCGGCGGATGTTGTCATGGAAGGGCTCTAACGCCGGCGTTCTTGCCGACAGGTCACGGCGTATGGGTCCCGGCCTTCGCCGGGACGACACTGAGTGTTAGTTGCCCAGCCCCGTCCCGCCATAGAGCCACGACAGATGGCCGAGGTACTGCTCTTCCGTCAGCGAGCCCATGATCGCATTGCGGATGCGGGCGTGTTCACCGGAGGGATGATAGATGTGCTCGCCGATGGCGCGCGACAGCATTTGCACCCGCGCGGTCCGGGGAAAACGCTGCGCGCGGTAGTTTTCCAGCGCCACCGCGTGATCATCATGCTGCGCCAGCATGTGCGACAGGCACACCGCGTCTTCCATCGCCTGGCAGGCGCCTTGCGCGAAATATTGCAGCATCGGATGCGCGGCGTCGCCGAGCAGCACCACGCGGCCATCGATCCAGCGCTCGGTGGGGTCGCGGTCGCACAGCACCCAGAGCCGCCAATTCTTGCCGTGGCGGATGATTTCGCGGGCGCGTTCATGGACATGTCTAAAGCCCTGCATCACCTCGTCGTCGGACACCGGCTTGCCCGCCACTGGCTCCGGCGCATCGTTGTGATAGGTGACGACGAGGTTGAACACTTTCCAGCCCGACAGCGGGTAATGCACGATGTGGCATTTCGGCCCGGCCCACAGCGTCGCCGCGTTCCAGCGCAGGTCTTCCGGCATCTGTTCGGTCGGAATCACGGACCGGTATGTCGTGTGCCCGGACACCCGCGGCGGTCCGTCCGACGCAACTTGCTTTCGGACATTCGACCACAGTCCGTCCGCACCGATCAGCAATGATCCGGTGACGCGCTCGCCGGATGCCAGCCGCGCCGTGACCGACGAGCCATCCTGATCGTAGCCCACGACCTCCGAGCTGACGCGCAGATCGATCAATTCGTGGGCCTGGCAGGCTTTCAGGAATACGCCATGCAGATCGCCGCGATGCACCACCGCATAGGGGTTGCCGAAACGGGTGCGGAACGTTTCGCGCAGATCGACATGGGCGATCTCTTCGGCGGTCAGCGCATCCATCAGCCGGAGCTGATCGACATAGACGGCCATGCCCCGCGCCGCCTCGCCGACGCCGAGATAGTCGAAGGCGTGAAACGCATTGGGCCCGAGCTGGATACCGGCGCCGATCTCGCCGAGCGCCGACGCCTTTTCCAGCAAGATGGACCGGATGCCCTTTTGCGCCAAGCCCAGCGCGGTGGCGAGGCCGCCAATGCCGCCGCCAGCGATCAGGACCGGCCGTGCGTCGCGCGCGGCCATCAGCCTGACTTCCCGAGATGTTCGAGCGCGTCCTCGGCGCGCAGCGGCACCCGTGACGCCTCGTTGTTGAGATCGACGAGTTGCGTCATCAGCGCCAGCAACACCTTGCGGTCCGCGGGCTTCAGGGGTTGCAGCATCCGCGCCTGCGCGCGTTCGACCGATGCCATGATCTCGCGCAGCGTCGCCGTGCCCGTCTTGGTCAGATAGAGCAGCTTGACGCGCTTGTCTTCGCGCCCGGCCTTGCGCTCGATGAAGGCCTTGGATTCCAGCCGTTCGATCACATTGCCGAGTGTCGAGCGATCGAACGCGATCACCGCCGACAGCCGCGTCGCGTCGATGCCGGGATGGGTGTGGATCGCGACCAGCGCCGCATATTGCACCGGCGTCAGGTCGAACGCCCGGCACTCCTCGACAAAGATCGCAACCGCGATCTGCTGCATGCGCCGGAACAGATAGCCGGGCGCCGCATAGACGGCGTCCATGGTGATGGTTGTGGGCTTACTCGGCATCGGGTTGTTTGTCCGGCGCGGCGTCGGCGAACGCCTTGGTTTCCTTGGCGGCGGATTCGGCCTTGAGCAAACGCGGATAGGCCGATACGTCGACGCCGAAGCGCCGGGCGTTGGCGAGCTGCGGCACCAGGCAGAGATCGGCGATGGTGGGCGCAGCCCCGAAGCAGAACGGCCCGGGCTCGGCGGCGACAAGGATTTCGCAGGCCGAAAGCCCCTCGCGGTTGGCCCATGCCGCCCACTCCGTCACTTTCTCCTCCGCCAGGCCGAGCTGACGCAGCCGGGCAAGGACCTTCAGGTTCTGCACCGGGTGGGTGTCGCAGGCCAGCGCCTGCGCGAAGGCGCGCACCTTGGCGCGGCGCAGCGGGTCCTTTGGCAGTAACGCCGGCGTGGGGTGGGTCTCGTCCAGCCATTCGATGATGGCGAGCGACTGGGTGAGCACCGTGCCGGCATCGTCCTCCAGCGTCGGCACCAGCCCTTGCGGATTGATGGCGAGATAGGCGGGCGCGCACTGTTCGCCTTTGCGAAGGTGATGCGGCAGGTGCTCAGTGCTCAGCCCCTTGAGATTGAGCGCAATCCTGACCCGATAGGACGCGCTGCTGCGGAAATAGCCGTGCAGCTTCATCGGAACCTCCCAGACCTTGTTATTTGCATTTTATTGTTTCGCCTCGCCAGCGTTATTGACGCTAGCCATATTGTAAGTATGCTGTCAATTAAACGCGCTGACAAGAACCGGACTGACAAAAAAATAACGGGAGGCTATCCATGGAAGCCGTGCAGAAGACCCCGGAACGCGAGGCGTTCTACAAGAAGATCGATGGCGAAAACCTCTCCGCACTTTGGAACGTGATGGGCGATCTGATCACGCCGGAACCGAAGAGCGCCTGCCGGCCGCATCTGTGGAAGTTCGACCAGATCCGCGACTACATGACCGAAGCCGGCAAGCTGATCACCGCCAAGGAAGCCGAGCGGCGGGTGCTGGTGCTGGAAAATCCGGGCCTGCGCGGCCAGTCCAAGATCACGACCTCGCTGTTTGCCGGCGTGCAGATGGTGGTCCCCGGCGACGTCGCGCCGGCGCATCGCCACAGCCAGTCGGCGCTGCGCTTCGTGCTCGAAGGCAAGGGTGCGGCAACCGCCGTCGACGGCGAGCGCACGCTGATGGAGCCCGGCGATTTCGTCATCACGCCGTCGATGACCTGGCATGATCATTCCAACGAGACCTCCGAGCCGATGTTCTGGCTCGACGGGCTCGACATCCCCATGGTGCAGTTCTTCGATGCCTCGTTTGCCGAAGGCTCCAACGAGGACCAGCAGAAGATCACGCGGCCTTCCGGCGACAGCTTTGCCCGTTACGGCCATAACCTTTTGCCCGTCGACGAGAAGCGGAAGTCCAAGACTTCGCCGATCTTCAATTATCCCTACAGCTACACCCGCGAGGCGCTGGAGCAGGCCAAAACCCGCAACGAGTGGGATGCCTGCCACGGGCTGAAGCTGAAATTCTCCAACCCCGAAACCGGCGAATTCGCGATGCCGACCATCGGTACCTTCATCCAGATGCTGCCGAAGGGCTTCAAGACCGCGCGCTATCGCTCGACCGACGCCACGGTGTTCGCGGCGATCGAAGGCAAGGGCCGCACCCGCGTCGGCGAGCAAACCTTCGAATGGGGCGCGCGCGACCTGTTCGTGGTGCCGAGCTGGCAGTGGGTCACCCACGAGGCCGACGTCGATTCCGTACTGTTCAGCTTCTCGGATCGTCCGGTGCAGCAGAAGCTCGACCTGTTCCGCGAAGACCGTGGCAACGCGTGATTACTGACGTCCCCGGAGACGCTCGAATCGTAGGGTGAGCAAAGCGAAGCGTGCCCACCAACTTCGGCAAGCGCTAGAGTGGTGGGCACGGCGCAAGTG
>JBOHIT010000719.1:0-23522 GCA_050726155.1 Bradyrhizobium sp. | reverse complement strand
ACCATAGCGGCGGCGCTGTGGATCGTGATCGCCTATTTCTTCCACCAGAACATGATCGACGCCGTGACCGGCGGTGAGGACGTGACGCGGCAGCAGCAGCCGCGGCTCTACAATCTGCTGGAAAACCTCTGCATCTCGCGCGGCATCCCGATGCCGAAGCTGAAGATCATGGACAGCGACGCGCTGAATGCGTTCGCCACCGGCCTCAACCCGCGGCAATACGCCATCACCGTGACCTCCGGGCTGCTGCGCTCCCTCAACGATCAGGAAGTCGAGGCCGTGCTCGGCCACGAGCTGACCCATATCCGCAACGGCGACGTGCAGCTGATGGTGATCGCGGTGATCATCGCCGGCGTGGTCGGCTTCTTCGGCGAATTGTTCTTCCGGATGTTCACCAATCTGTCGTGGAATTCGTCCGGCGGGTCCTGGTCATCCCCGTCCTCGCGTTCGTCGTCTTCCTCGTCTTCGGACAGCGACAACAAGGGCTCCGGCGGCGGGGCAATCATCGTCGTCATCATCGCGGTCGCGCTGATCCTGCTGGCGTGGCTGCTGTCGCAGGTGGTCAAGCTGGCGCTGTCGCGGTCGCGCGAATTGCTGGCCGATGCCGGCTCGGTCGAACTCACCAAGAACCCCGATGCCATGATCTCGGCGCTACGCAAGATCGAGAATCGCGGCGAGCTTCCCGGCGCCACTTCGGCGGTCATGGAGTTGTGCTTCGACAATCCCCGCGAAGGGTTTGCCGATTTGTTCGCGACCCATCCGTCGGTGGATTCGCGGGTCAAGGCGCTGGTGCAGTTCGCCGGCGGCCGTGATCCGGGCCCGCTGGCCTTGCCGGACGATACGACTGACGAGCCTGAGGCTGAGGCGGAACCGCGGTCAGCCGATCAGCTGCCGCCCCCGGTTCCCCGCGGTCCCTGGAGCGATACCGCAACACCCGCCGGCAGTCCGCAAGGTCAGCGGCAGGGCACGCGCTGGGGACCTTGGGGCCGGCACAGCTAAGCCAGCCGCTTGCCTCGGCGTTAACGAATTCCGCACGAATAACGCCGGCGCGGGCTTAAGGAATTGAATTCTCCCTTGTTTCTGCCATGTTCGCGCCCAAAGCAGGTATCGGGACTGCCGATCGCTCCCGCGATCGGGGCGCGTATTAGGGATTTCCATGGCAAAGCCAGTCGTGATTGTGGTGGGCGCGGACAAGGGCGGGGTCGGCAAGACCACCGTGTCACGGACGCTGCTGGATTATTTCAGCGCCAACAACGTGCCGACGCGGGCGTTCGATACCGAGTCGCCGCGCGGCACGCTGATGCGCTTCCACCCCGACATCACCCAGATCGTCGACATGACGACGACCGCGGACCAGATGAAGATCTTCGATACGCTCAATGCCGGGACCTCGGTGACCGTGATCGACGTCCGCGCCGGACTGCTGTCGCCGGCATTGGCCTCGTTGCGCGACATCGGCTTTCTCGATGCCGCCAAGGCCGGCCAGATCACCTTTGCCGTGTTCCATATACTCGGCCCCTCGATCGCCTCGCTCGACGAAATCGCCGAAACCGCGAATTTCATGCAGGGCGCCAAATACTATTTGGTGAAGAACTTCATCAACGACACCCAGTTCTTCCAGTGGGACCAGGCGACCTACAATTCCTATTTCCACCGCATCAAGGATGCGACCGAGCTCACGATCCCCAAGCTCAACGAAATGGCCTATGAGCAGGTCGAGGTCTCCTCGGTGCCGTTCCTCAAATTCGTCGCCAACAAGGGCAAGGACGACGAAGCCGCGAATTATTCCTTCGTGCTGCGCGGCTATGTCCGGCACTGGCTCGCCAATGTCTGGAGCGAGTTCGACCGCATCAAGCTGACCGACCTGGTCGGCGGCAGCAGCGGCGGTGGCAAATCGAGCGCCCGCAGCGGCGAAAAATAATCGAACTCGACGCGCGATGGGGCTGGATTAGGCGGGAAAATCCCCTGATATAGCGCGTGATGATCCCAACGCCTGTTTACATCATCTGCTCGCCCCGCCCGCTGGTCGGCAAGACGCTGATCGCGCGGCTGCTTAGCGAATTCCTGCTGTTGAAGAACGGCACGGTGATCTCCTTCGACATCAATCTGAAAGAGCCGTCGCTTCTTGAAAATCTGCCGCGTACCACCGAAACCGCCGACGTCATCGACACCTTCGGCAAGATGCAGCTGATGGACCGGCTGATCGTCAATGACACCGTCGCCAAGGTCGTCGACCTCGGCTTTCACGCCTTCGACGAGTTCTTCAAGATGACCGATGAAATCGGCTTCATGAAGGAAGCCGCGCGCCGCGGCGTAGCACCGGTGATCCTGTTCGTGGCAGATACCGACCGCACCTCGGCAACCGGCTACGGCATGCTGCAGCAACAGATTCCCGCCAATGCGCTGATCGTGATCGACAACGAACACGTGGTCCGCGGCGAACTGCCCCGCGCCATGGAACGCGGACGGGTGTTGCGGGTATCGGCGCTGCCGGTGTTCCTCAAGACCTATATCGACCGGCTGACCTTCTCGTTCACCGGCTATCTGCGCCAGGAGAAGGATTCTTCGACCGAACTGCACCAATGGATCCGCCGGAACTACACCAGCTTCCGCGAGCTGGAGCTCAGCCTGACCATGCAGCGGTCGTAAAACGCAGCGATAATATTACCCGGATAATATTGACGTGGGCTTGCGGGGCTGATATCGCGTTCCCGGACTGTAACCCCGCGCGAGGCCTCCGGTGACATCTGACAGAAAAGCCGCCATCGCAGCCTACAAGGAGCGCAAAACCATTGCGGGGATTTTCGTGATCCGCAGCAAAGTCTCGGCCGAGCAATGGGTCGGACAGGCCCCCAACCTCGAAAAAATCCAAAACCGGATCTGGTTCACGCTGCGCCAGGGCAGCCACACCTGCCGCAGCCTGCAGGCGGCATGGACCGCGCACGGGGCCGACAATCTGTCATTCGAGGAGTGCGAGCGGCTGGAAGAGGACGAGACGCCCTACATCAGGGACGCGCTGTTGAAGGAGCGCCTCAAGCACTGGCGCGCGCAGCTCGGCGCCGAGGCGGTGTAGCCAGCTGTCGTCCCGGCAAAAGCCGGGACCCATACCGCGTTGCTCGCGCGATCAACGCAGGATGGCTGACACCTTCTTCAACCAATTGCCGACGGTGGCTATGGGTCCCGGCCTTCGCCGGGACGACATGGAGGGAGCTTTGCGCGAAAAAACTCAATGCCCTTCGAACGACATCAGCGTTCGCACCGGCACGTCCATCGCCCGCAGCTTGTCGGCTCCGCCGAGGTCAGGCAGGTCGATGATGAAACAGGCCGCGACCACATTGGCGCCGATCTGGCGCAACAGCTTCACCGCGCCTTCCGCGGTGCCGCCGGTGGCAATGAGGTCGTCGACCAGGATGACGCGCTCGCCGGGATGCACGGCGTCGGCATGCATCTCCATTTCATCGAGGCCGTATTCCAGCGAATAGGCGATTCGCACCGTGGTGTGCGGCAGCTTGCCTTTCTTGCGGATCGGCACGAAGCCGGCCGAGACCTGATGCGCCACCGCGCCGCCGAGAATGAAGCCCCGCGCCTCGATGCCGGCGACCTTGTCGATCTTGTTGCCGGCCCAGGGCTGCACCAGTTCATCGACCGACCGCCGGAACGCGCGGGCGTCCGCCAGCAACGTGGTGATGTCGCGGAACAGGATGCCCTTCTTCGGGTAATCCTGAATGGTGCGGACGGTGGCCTTCAGATCGTGGTCAAACGTCATCTGTGTCTCGCAATCCTCAATTCGCCGTAACATGCAGCCGGAACGCATTCTCGACAATACGCAAACCCACCTCGCCGCCGAGCGACATCAGCGATTCCGGATGAAACTGCACGCCGCCGACGGGGAGCGTCTTGTGTTCGATCGCCATCGCGACGCCGTCCTCGGTGGTTGCGGTGACCGTGAGCACGTCGGGAACGCTGTCGCGCTCGACATAGAGCGAGTGATAGCGGCCGATCACGATTTCATTGGGCAGGTTCTGCATCAGCCGCCCGCCCCGCACCTGGACCCGCGACGGCCGCCCGTGCGCGGGTTGGCCGAGCTGCCCGAGCTGGCCGCCGAAATATTCGCCGATCGCCTGGACGCCGAGGCAGACGCCGAAGATCGGCAGCTTCTTCTCCAGCGCCGTACCGATGGTCTTCGAAATTCCGAAATCCTCAGGCCTTCCCGGCCCCGGCGACAGCACCAGCAGATCCCAGCTCTTCTGGTTGAGCATCTGCTGCGCGTGAATGTGCCGAACCACGGTGACGCTCGCACCGACCTGCCGGAAATAATCCGCCAGCATGTGCACGAAGCTGTCGTCGTGATCGATCAACAACACCTTCTTGCCCGAGCCGGTCGCGTCGGGCGCGAACGCCGACAGCGGCTTCGGCGGATCGCCGCGCAGCGCCTGAAACAGTGCGGCCGCCTTGACCTGGCATTCCCGGTCTTCGGCGGCCGGATCTGAATCGAACAAACAGGTGGCGCCGACCCGCACTTCAGCGAGCCCGTCCTTCATCCGGATGGTGCGGATGGTGAGGCCGGTGTTGATGCTACCGTCGAAATTGACCGCGCCGATCGCGCCGGCGTACCAGCGCCGCGACGAACGTTCATTGTCCTCGACAAACTGCATCGCCCATAATTTCGGCGCACCCGTCACCGTCACCGCCCAGGCATGAGTCAGAAACGCATCGAGCGAGTCGAAGCCGGGGCGCAGGATGCCTTCGACATGGTCGACGGTGTGGAACAGTTTTGAATAGGTCTCGATCTGGCGCCGCGCCAGCACCTTGATGGTGCCGGGGACACAGACCCGCGCCTTGTCGTTGCGGTCGACGTCGGTGCACATGTTGAGTTCGAATTCGTCTTTTTCCGAATTCAGCAATTGCCGGATCTGCTCGGCGTCGCCGATCGCATCGACGCCGCGTGCGATGGTGCCCGAGATCGGGCAGGTCTCAACCCGGCGGCCGTCGGAACGCACGAACATTTCCGGCGAGGCGGCGACAAGAAACTCGCCTTCACCGAGATTCATCAGCGCCCCATAGGGCGACGGGTTGATGCGGCAGAGCCGCTGGAACACTTCGGCCGGCGAGCGCTCGCACGGCTCGGCGAACAACTGCCCGGGCACCGCCTCGAACAGATCGCCGCGCGCGAATGCTGCACGCGCCGTCTCCACCGTCGCCCGGTATTCGCCGGGCGCGTGATCGGCAAAGCCCTGCCGCGGCGTCTTGGCGTAGATGCTTTCCGCAGTATCGCGCGGCAAGCCCGCGGTGGTCTTGCCCTTCCAGCTGAAATCATAGCTCAGCACCACGCCGCGGCCGGTGGCGCGGTCATAGGCCAGCAGGCGATCCGGCACATACAGCACGATGTCGCGCTGATCGGCCTCGCGGGCACGCTTCTGCACCAGGTCCTCGATCTGGAACACGAGGTCATAGGCGAAGGCGCCGAACAGGCCGAGCAGCGGATCGTCATTGGCGGTGAAAGCGGCGACCAGATCGCGCACGAGCGACATCACGCTGGCGCGGCGGGTGCGCTGGTCTTCGTCAACAGGCGCGGCGCCCCGGACGATATGACCGGCGAGACGCGAGGCGCTCTTTTCGGTGACGACGACGCAGGGCTCGCGCAGGACGTCGCCGAGAAAGGCGATCAGCACTTCGCCGCGGCCGTTGAGCGCATGAAGCGTGAAATTGGCGCCTTCGGTTTCCAGCACCAGCGGCGGATCTGCAAAGCCGAGGTCGAAACTTTCGTAGCGGCCCGGCACCGTGGTGCCCGAGGACAGCACCACGCCGCGGCGGCGATCCAGCAGGTCGATCAGGTCATCAAGCCGCTTGGCGTCGCCGGAAAACTGCTCGACGGCGCGCGAGATCGCCAGACCGCTGGCGGTCCGGTATTCGCTCTGTTCCGGCAGGGAGAAGACGGTCCTGTTCATGTGATCCTCTTACGAAACTTGCTGAGGGAACGCCACACAGGACAAACGAAGGGCAAATAAACAAACCGTCGCTCGCACTGCGATGGCGACCTTCGACGATTGTTGAAATGAAATCGCACCGGCCACCTCTTTAAGAGGTGCGCCACCAAAGACGGGATGGGCTGACAACGGTGTTCATGGCGCTTAATCACCATCCGCAGGCGGCGATGTCAAGGGAGGCGCGGACGTCCTGACTTGGCCCGGACCGGCCCGGCCGCCTAACTTTTGGGGCTTGAAACGGCTGGAGCCTTTTCCGTTCCGATTGAATCGGAACGGGGCTCCAAATTCTTTTTTTGACGCGTTTTCTTCACGCGAACCGCGGCCCACTTCGCTGGAAAACGCTCTGGAATCCGCGTAGCATTCGGCCAAGCGGCGGCGGCAACGACGCCCGATAACAACAATCGGCGGGAGACGCAGGATGGCATTGCTGGGTCTGGGATATGCGGGCTTCGGATCGGACGCGCTGGAGGACTGGCGGCAGTTCGGGACCTCCCTGGTCGGCCTGCAGGCCGTCGAGCGCGGCAATTCGCTGCTGGCGTTCCGGATGGACGACCGCAAACAACGCATCGTGATCGACCGCGCGATGGGCGAAGGCTCGCGCTTTTTCGGCTGGGAAGTCGCCGACGCCGCAAGCCTGGACCAGCTCGCCGCCCGACTGGAAGCGGCCAGCGTCAACGTCACGGCTGAGCCGCAAACCTTGGCGGATGCACGGCGCGTGCGCAGCCTGATCTCGTTTCGCGATCCTGGCGGCAATCGGCTCGAGGCGTTTTATGGCGCCGAAATCGACGACGCGCCGTTCAGCCCAGGCCGCTCGATCTCGGGTTTCCGCACCGGGCCGCTCGGCATCGGACATGCGGTGCTGACCGTCGAAAACATCGACCCGATGATGGCGTTCTATGTCGATGTGCTCGGCTTCGGGCTTTCCGACTACATCGAAAAGCCGTTCCGCGCCTATTTCTTCCACATCAACACGCGGCATCACTCGCTGGCGCTGATCGAGACCGGCAAGAACGGCATGCATCATCTGATGGTGGAGTTGTTCTCGCTCGACGATGTCGGGCAATGCTACGACATCGCGATGACGCAGCCCGACCGCGTCGGCGTCACGCTCGGCCGCCACACCAACGACTTCATGACGTCGTTCTACGCCAAGACGCCGTCATCCTTCATGATCGAGTGCGGCTGGGGCGGCCGCGAGATCGATCCTGCCACCTGGAAGCCGGTCGAGATGCATCATGGCCCGAGCCTGTGGGGACATGAGCGGGTCTGGCTGCCGCCGGAAGACCGCGAGGTCGCCCGCGCGATGCGCATGCAAGCCGCAACCGAAGGCCTGCGCGCGCCGGTGCAGGTGATGGAAGGCAACTTTCAGCTGATGTCGGGTACCTGCGCGTGGTGGGACGGGGTGAAGCAATAGCATCGCGACAGATGATGCTTGTCGTCCCGGCCTAGTGCGCAATTGCGCACGGGGGCCGGGGCCCATAGCCACCAAACCCAGTGTGACGGAAGGTATCCGCCACCTTGTTTTGACCGATAGCACAACGCGGTATGGGTCCCGGCCTTCGCCGGGACGACAAGTTATCTAGCTCCTCTACCGATAACACCCGTGCTCGATCTCATCGATCAAACTACGCGCCTGCGGCTTCCAGCCGAGTTCGCGCGCCCGCACCGCGCGCACCCGGCTATTGGAAGCCATGGTGTATTCAGCGATGCCCTCGCCCCATTCGGCGGCGGCCGCTTCCATCGACATCGCCGCTGGCGCACCCGCAAAACCCAGCATGCGGTTGATCGCTTCGCACACCTCGCGCATCGAGTTTTCGCCGTGCTCGGCGAAGAAGAACGCGCCCGCAGGCGCCTTCTCGATCGCAAGCGCATAGAGCGTCACCAGATCGTCGACATGCACGTTGGACCAGATGTTCTCGCCCGGGCCGGCATGGGTCGCGCGCCCGCGTTTTCTGGCAAGGTCGATCAATAGCGGCACCTGCGTGCTGTGCGGGTCGACGCCATGGCCGAGGCCGTAGATCAGGCTCGGGCAGATGATCACCGGACGGCAGCCCTTGTCGCGGGCCGCGAGAATGCGTTCGTTCAACGCGACCCGGGCGGCGCGGGCCGGCACCGGGATGATCGGCGTGCTCTCGTCAAAGATCGCGTCGGTTCGATGGCCCTGCGCGCGCGTGCCGACGACACTCGATCCCGACGTGTGAATGAACGCCTTGCCGGTTCCGGCCAGCGCGCCAAGCAACGCATCCACCGCGCCGGCATGATCGGCGCTCGCCGCGTTGATGACGACATCGGCGCCGCGCGCCGCCTGCGACAGAATTTCACCGTCATCCAGCGTTCCCAACACCGGCTCGATGCCGCGGGCACGAATCACATCGGCTTTTTCCCGGGAACGAACCAGGCCGGTGACCTGATGTCCGGCCGCCATAAGATGCGCGGCCACCGATCCGCCGATGTAGCCGGATGC
Source organism: Bradyrhizobium sp. (assembly GCA_050726155.1). GTDB lineage: Bacteria > Pseudomonadota > Alphaproteobacteria > Rhizobiales > Xanthobacteraceae > Bradyrhizobium. The sequence goes on along the minus strand of JBOHIT010000719.1, from coordinate 15,071 downwards.
GCCTGTGCAGAAGATTTTCATCATCGTCCTCTATCTGTCGTCATTGCCTGCGACAAACGCAAAGCGTTTGCGCACGGGAGCAAAGCGACGAAGCAATCCATCTATCCGCTATGCCGCACTATGGATTGCTTCGCTTCGCTCGCAATGACGACGAGGCGCTCTCGCGCCTCAACCCAGATGCTTCCGGAAAAACTCCGTCGCCCGGCCCCAGGCCAGCTCCGCGCACTGCCGATCGTGCACCGACAGGCGCTGCTCGTTGCCGAAGCCGTGTTCGGCGTCGTAACGGAACAGTTCCAGCGACTTGCCCGCGGCCTTCATCGCCTTCTCGAAGCCGTCCACCAGCGCCGGCGTGCACCAGTCGTCCTTGGTGGCGAAATGGCCCTGCAGCGGAATTTTCACGTCCGCCGGTTTCGCCGCCTGCTCCGGCGGGATGCCGTAGAACACCACGCCAGCCGTGAGTTCCGGAATCCTGGTGGCGCCGATGATGGTCACGGCACCGCCGAGGCAGAAGCCAGTCAGGCCGACCTTGGCGCCGTTCTTGGCAAGATACTGCGCGGCGCCGCGAACGGTCTGCGTCGTCGCATCCATGAAATCCAGCGAGTTCATCTCTTTGCCGGCGGCATCCGTGTCGTGATACGGCACCACCGTGCCCTTATAGAGATCGGGCGCCAGCGCATCGAAGCCGGCCACCGCGAAGCGGTCGCACATGCCCTTGATCTGGTCCTGCAGGCCCCACCATTCCTGGATCACGACCACGCCCGGCGCGTTGCCGCGCGCGGCATTGGCGAGATAGCCGGCCGCGTCCTTGCCGTCGGGGCGCTTGAAGGTAATGCTGGTACCCATGAGGTCCTCCCTATTTTTCTTGGAAGCGATTGGCGGCCATTTTGTCCGCTGCGGGGTCAGGAAGCAATCGCGACTTGAAGGCAACAAAAAAGCCCCCGCAGGGGCTTTTTCCGAATTGCAATGAAACCAGCGCTTAGTGCGCGTTGGCCCAGACCTTCTTCTTGGTGAAGTACAGCAGGCCGGTGAGCAGGATCAGGAACACGAACACCTGCAGGCCCATCCGCTTGCGGGCTTCCATGTGCGGTTCCGCGGTCCACATCAGGAACGTGGTGACGTCCTTGGCGTACTGCGCGACGGTCGCGGGCGCACCGTCGTCGAAGGTCACCTGACCGTCGCTGAGCGGCTTCGGCATCTTGATGGCGTGGCCGGGGAAGTACTTGTTGTAGTAGGAACCGTCCGGCAGCGTGACGCCGGCCGGCGGCTTGTCTTCATAGCCCTGCAGCACCGCGTCGACGTAATCCGGGCCCTGCTCCTGGTACTGGGTGAAGAAGTCGATAAGGAACATCGGAAAGCCGCGCTTGTAGGAACGCGCCTTGGTGATCAGCGACAGGTCCGGCGGATAGGCGCCGCCATTGGCAGCCCGCGCGGCATTCTCGTTCGGGAACGGCGACGGGAAATAGTCCGCCGGCCGGCCCGCCCGCTCGAACATCTCGCCCTTGTCGTCCGGACCGTCCTTGATCTTGTAATCGGAGGCGAACGCCGATGCCTGCGCCACCGAATAACCGGGACCGCCGGCGTCGGCGAGATTGCGGAAAGCGATGTAGGACAGGCCGTGACAGGCCGAACAGACTTCCTTGTAGACCTTCAGGCCGCGCTGCAGCGATCCGCGATCGAACTTGCCCATCGGGCCGGAGAACGACCACTTGTTGCCGGGCGGCGAGACGCCATGGTCTTCGGCGCGAGCGTTCTGTGTGCCGCCGACCAGCAGGCCGCCAGCCATGACGAGCGCGACGATCGCCGAAGCCACCTTGCCGCCGTGCTTGGCCAGCACGTCGTCGGCGATCGAATTCGGCACTGGCCGCGGCTTCTCGATCCGGCTCAAGAGCGGCAGCAGGATCAGGAAGTAAGCGAAGTAAAGGACGGTCAGGATGCGGCCGGCGATCACATAGATGCCTTCCGGCGGCTGCGAGCCGAGATAGCCGAGCCCGAGGCAGACCACGACAAAGATCCAGAAGAATTGCTTTGCCAGCGGACGATACTTCGAGGAGCGGGTGCGGGCGTTATCGAGCCAGGGCAGAAACGCCAGGATGAGGATCGCGCCGAACATGCCGACCACGCCGGCCAGCTTGTTCGGGATCGAGCGCAGGATTGCGTAGAACGGCAGGTAATACCATTCCGGCACGATATGCGCGGGCGTCACGCCGGGATTGGCAGGGATGTAGTTGTCGGCATCGCCGAGATAGTTCGGCATGTAGAAGATGAACCAGGCGAAGAACAGCATGAAGCAGGAGACGCCGAACGCATCCTTGATGGTCGCGTAGGGCGTGAAAGGCACGGTGTCCTTTTCGGTCTTCGCCTCGACGCCGGCCGGATTGTTCTGGCCCGCGACGTGCAGCGCCCAGACGTGCAGCACGACTACGCCGGCGATCACGAACGGCAGCAGGTAGTGCAACGAGAAGAAGCGGTTCAGTGTCGGGTTGCCGACGGCATAACCGCCCCACAGCAGCGTCACGATGCTCTCGCCGAAATACGGCACCGCCGAGAACAGATTGGTGATGACGGTGGCGCCCCAGAAGCTCATCTGGCCCCACGGCAGCACGTAACCCATGAAGCCCGTCGCCATCATCAGCAGGTAGATGATGACGCCGAGGATCCAGAGGACTTCGCGCGGCTCCTTGTACGACCCGTAATAGAGGCCGCGGAACATGTGGATGTAGACGGCGAAGAAGAACATCGAGGCGCCGCAGGCGTGCATGTTGCGCAGCAGCCAGCCGTAGTTGACGTCGCGGACGATCAGTTCGATCGACTTGAAGGCCATATCGGCATGCGGCGTGTAGTGCATCGCCAGGATCACGCCGGTCAGGATCTGCAGGCCCAGCATCATCGAGAGGATGGCGCCGAAGGTCCACCAGTAGTTCAGGTTACGCGGCGTCGGATAGGCCACGAACGAGGAATGGACGAGGCCCATGATCGGGAGGCGCCGTTCGATCCACTTCAAGGCGGGGTTGGTCGGCTGGAAATCGGATGGTCCGCTCATTGATGCGATCCTGAGGAAGTAAAACGACGCGACGGATTGAGGTCCCGGACGGGCGTCCGGGCCTTAGCCGATCTGGATTTTGGTATCGGAAACGAACGTGTAGGGCGGCACTGGCAGGTTCGACGGTGCGGGCCCCTGGCGAATACGACCCGAGGAGTCGTATTGCGAGCCGTGGCAGGGGCAGAAGAAGCCGTCGTAATTGCCCTCATGGGCGATCGGAATGCAGCCGAGATGGGTGCAGATGCCGATCACGACCAGCCACTGGTCATGGCCCGGCTTGACGCGGGCCGAGTCGGGCTGCGGATCGGGCAGGCTCGCCAACGGAACCTTTTGCGCCTCATCGATCTGCTTCTTGGTGCGATGGCTGATGTAAATCGGCTTACCGCGCCAGAACACCTTGATGTCCTGTCCCTCGGCGATCGGCGTCAGGTCGACCTCGATCGGCGCCCCGGCCGCGATGGTCGCGGCGTCCGGGTTCATCTGGGCAACGAGCGGCCACACAGTGGCAGCGGCGCCTACGGCGGCGACGGCTCCCGTTGCAACAAAAAGGAAATCACGGCGTGTCGGATGGTCCGCCGAAGACGCTGTCGTCACGATTCCAAGCCCTTTCTCATCTGCAGCCAGCGGAACCACCCCGGAGACGCTGGAATCGCGCCCGGAAGAGGCTGCCGGCGCCCGCGGCCCCCGCGGCGGCAGAAAGACCGCTTTTCCCCGCCAATCCGGCGGAACAAGCAGTCCAGAATCGTTCTATTGGCACCCTTGCCGTAAGAGCGCAAGCCCGCTATCGGCTCGCAAGCGTGCAATGCACTAAATCCGCCTCGGGCTGTGATTATTCAGTCATTTCATCAGGGCTTCACAGGCCGCCAACATCATGCAGATTGCGCTCTTCCAGCCCGATATCCCCCAGAACACCGGAACGATTCTGCGCCTGTGCGCATGCCTGGATGTTGCGGCCCACATTATCGAGCCCGCCGGCTTCCCGGTTTCCGACCGGCATTTCCGCCGCGCCGGCATGGACTATCTCGACCATGTCGCTATTACACGCCACGACTCATGGTCAAAATTCGAGCAATGGCGTAACGACGGGGGCTTCCGGCTGGTCCTGTTTACGACCAAGGGGGCCGGTTCCTATCTGGATTACCGCTACCGGCCGGACGACGTCCTGCTGTTCGGGCGGGAATCCGCAGGGGTACCCGAGGAGGTCGCCGGCGCAGCCGATGCGCGGCTGGTGATTCCGATCCGGCCCGACCTGCGCTCGCTCAATGTGGCGATGGCAGCCGCCATGGCGCTGGGCGAGGCGCTGCGGCAAACCGGTTCCAAGGGACTTGATCAAGGCTTGATCGAGACGTGATGGAGAAATGGTGAGCTACGCGGTCAAAGAGATATTCCTGACGCTGCAGGGCGAAGGCGCGCATGCCGGCCGTGCGGCCGTGTTTTGCCGATTTTCCGGCTGCAATCTCTGGACCGGCCGCGAGCAGGACCGCGCCTCCGCCACCTGCAAATTCTGCGACACTGACTTCGTCGGCACCGACGGCACGCTGGGCGGCCGCTACGCCTCGGCCGATCAACTCGCCGACACCATCGCCGCACAATGGACCGGCGCCAGCGCCAACCGCTACGTCGTGCTGACCGGCGGCGAACCTTTGCTGCAGGTGGATACGCCCTTTATCGACGCGCTGCATGCGCGCGGCTTCGAGATCGGCATCGAGACCAATGGCACCATCGAACCGCCCGACGGCATGGACTGGATCTGCGTCAGCCCCAAGGCCGGCGCCGACCTCGTGGTACGCCGCGGCCACGAACTCAAGCTGGTCTATCCGCAAGCCGGCGCGGCGCCCGAGCAATTCGAAGGTCTCGCCTTCGAGCGCTTCTCGCTGCAGCCGATGGACGGGCCCGACGCGACCTCCAACACCGCGCGCGCGGTGGATTATTGCCTGCAGCACCCGCAATGGCGGCTCAGCCTGCAAACGCACAAGACCCTTGGTATCAGGTAGGATTTGAGTTTTCACGATGTGGGAATTGACGAAATCGTTTCGCTTCGAGGCCGCGCATTCGCTGCCGGGGACGACGTTTGGCGCCGCCAGCGAGGAAATCCACGGCCACTCGTTTCGCGCCGAAGTGAGCATGCGCGGCACGCCCGATCCCGCAACGGGGATGGTGCTCGATCTCGGCCTGCTCGAACGCAGCATGGCGGAGGTGCAGAAGACGCTCGACCACAAGCTCCTCAACAGGGTCGAGGCGCTCGGGCCGCCGACGCTGGAAAACCTGTCGCGCTTTATCTTCGAGCGGGTGCAGCACGCCGGCAAGATCACCCGCGTCAGCGTTCACCGCGACAGCTGCAACGAGAGCTGCACCTATTACGGTCCGCAAGGTTAATCGTCATTGCGAGGAGCCAACGGGTCGCGCGAATGCGCGCCCGATGATAAACTCCGCGACGAAGCAATCCACACTTTCTTTGCTGCACGATGGATTGCTTCGCGGAGCCTGTCATCCGGCGGCGCTACGCGCCGACCGGGTGGCTCGCAATGACGGAGAATAAACGTTAGGTAATTCCGTATGGACATCACCGTCATCGAGGATCGCAAGGCGCGGACGCGGAGCTGGTTCGAGGCGCTGCGCAACGACATCTGCGCTGCTTTCGAGCGGCTGGAAGACGACGCCCCGGCTGCGCTCTATCCGGGCAATGCGGGACGTTTCGTGCGCACGCCATGGGACCGCGCCGACCACACCGGCAGTCCCGGTGGCGGCGGCGCGATGTCGATGATGTACGGACGCCTGTTCGAGAAGGTCGGCGTGCACTGCTCGACCGTGCACGGTGAGTTCTCGCCCGAATTCCGTTCGCAGATTCCGGGTGCGACCGACGATCCGCGGTTCTGGGCCTCCGGCATCTCGGTGATCGCGCATATGCGCAACCCGCACGTCCCGGCCGTGCATATGAACACGCGCTTTGTGGTAACGACGAAAGCGTGGTTCGGCGGCGGCGCTGATCTGACGCCGGTGCTTGACCGGCGGCGTACCCAGGAAGACGCCGATACACTCGCCTTTCACGCCGCGCTGAAGCAGGCCTGCACCGGACCGAACGGCGTTGCCGATTACGACAAATACAAGAAATGGTGCGACGAATATTTCTACCTGCCGCACCGCAAGGAAGCCCGCGGCATCGGCGGCATTTTCTACGATCACCACGATTCCGGCGACTGGGAGGCCGACCTCGCGTTCACGCAAGGTGTCGGCCGCGCCTTCCTGAAAATCTACCCCGAACTGGTACGGAAGAATTTCGATACGCCCTGGACACCGGCGGATCGCGAGGAGCAACTGGTGCGGCGCGGCCGTTACGTCGAATTCAACCTGCTCTACGACCGCGGCACCACCTTTGGCCTGAAGACCGGCGGCAATGTCGACTCCATCCTGTCGTCGATGCCGCCAGAAGTGAAATGGCCCTGAGCAACAAAATGGCCTTGAATAAGATGACGCAACTGCCCCGCGCGATGCTGATCGACATGGATGACACCATCCTGTCGGCCTATGGCCGCCCCGAGATCGCCTGGCACAGGGTCACCGCGGAATTCGCCGATGAGTTCGGTTCAACGACGTCGCAACAGGTCGCCACAGCCGTGCTGACCTCGGCCCGGGAGTTCTGGGGCAAGGCCGGCGCGGAGTGGCGGCTGAAGCTCGAAGAGGCCCGGCATATCGTGGTCGGCAACGGATTTGCAGCGCTGGCTGCCGCCGGCCACGCGCCGCTGTCGCAGGACCTGGCGACACGGCTCGCCAATCGCTTCAGCGCCTTCCGCGAGGAAGAGATGTTCATTTTCCCCGGCGCGCATGACGCGATCGACGCGCTGAAGTCGCACGGCGTCAAGCTGGCGCTGGTGACCAACGGCGCTTCCGGCCCGCAGCGCGCCAAGGTCGAACGCTTTGCGCTGTCGCATCGTTTCGATCATATCCAGATCGAAGGCGAGCACGGCTTCGGCAAACCGGAGGAGCGGGCCTATCTGCATGCGATGGAAGCACTCGGCGTCACCGCGTCCGATACCTGGATGATCGGCGACAATCTGGAATGGGAAGTCGTGGCGCCGCAGCGCCTTGGCATCTACGCGATCTGGATCGACGTGCACGGCGACGGCCTGCCCGCGGACTCCACCGTGAAGCCCGACCGCATCATCCGCTCGCTGACGGAACTGCTGCCCTAGCACCTTCGGTTCCCCGACTGAAAATCCCTGCACCGAAAAATGGCGGGCCGTGATCGGCCTGTCATGACTGATGGATAGCCTGCCCATCGCGTCAATCAGCGCGGAGGGAAGATCATGGAATTGAAGCCAGGCGATGTTGTTATTCTGAAGTCCGGCGGTCACCCGGTGACGGTGGCTGAGGTCAACGACGACACGGTCGAGTGTCTGTGGATGGGCGGCGAAGGCGACCTGTTTCGCGAAACCCTGCCCAAGGCGGTGCTCGAATCCGCCGAAATTGACGATTCGGAGGATGAGCAGGACGAAGACGAGAGCGAAGACGACGAAGAGAATGAAGACGACGAGGATCACAAGAAGAGCAAGAAGAAGAACAAGGCGGCGTGAGCTCGCCATGCCGCCGGGTCGGATACCCGGCGGCAACCTTCTAGAACAGGGTCCGCGCCGCGCTTGAGATCATCACCAGGCCGCCGGTGATGACGGCGACGTCGAGGATCGCGGTATGGATGTGCACCGGCATGCGCTCGACAAAGGCCTTGGCGAGGAACGCCCCGGGAAACGAAATCGCCCCGATCAGGACCGCAAAGGCGAGCACCTGCGCGGTGACGACACCAGCGAGGCCGAAGATGGAAATCTTGATGACCGAGGTCGCAACCGAAATCACGGCGTCGGTCGCGATCACCGCCGCGCCTTCGAGGCCGACCGCCATCAACAGCGACAGCAGGATCACACCGGAGCCCGAGGTGCCGCCGACCAATAGGCCGTAGCCCACCGCGCCGGCACCGAGCCCGGTATCGCTGATCTTGAGATCGCGGCGCTTGGCGAGGCGGCGCAGCGGCACGCTCAGGATCAGCATGCTGCCGATCACCAGCGCCGCTCCGGCGCCGGACAACCGCGTATAGCCGTAGGCGCCAAGGGCGGTGGTCAGCGCCGCAGCCGAAATCACGATCAGCGCGCGGCGGCGGTCGGCATAGCTGACATAGGCGACGAAGCGGCTGATATTGGTGAAGATCGAGGAAATCGCGATGATCGGCACCACCGGCTCGGCGCCGATCAGCGGCACCAGCACCAGCGGCATCAGCGCGCCGGTGCCGTAGCCGGCAAGGCCACCGACCACGGAGGCAAACAGCGCCACGCCGGCCACCAGAAGCAGTTGCACGATCGAGATGTCGGCGAAGCCTGCAAGAATATTCACGGACGCCGTTTCACAACCGGTGGTCGCGGGTGAAGCGCGCGACGGTCTCATCGGCGATGGCGGACAGCGCTGACGGAACAAGCGGAAAATCCGCCGCCAGCCAGGCGTCTTCCGCCAATGTCAGGACGTGACCCAGTGCCGGGCCTTCGGCGATGCCACGCGAAATGAAATCGGCCGCCTTCAGCGGGAATTTCGGCGCGCTCCAGCGCCGCGGCAGGGTGGCGAACTCGCGCCAATAGGCGGCGTCATGATTTCCCACAGAGCGCGCCCAGGCCAGCAGCAGCCGGTCGCGATACTGCTCCTCGCCAAGCCGGTAGAGCCGGCGCCGCGCCCTCGCCTCGTCCATGTCCGCCAACCGCCACCAGCGATGGCCCATCGAATCCAGCGCCTTGGCTTCGGCATTGGTGAGGCGCAGCCGCGCGGCGAGGCGCTTGGCATCTTCGGTCACCGCCACCGACAGCGCGCCAAGCCTGCGAACCGGGCTCGGCGCCAGCCCCAGCATCTGTTCCGCCGATATCATCGCCGCGAAAGGTCCGGTGTAGGTGACGCCGCCGAAGATCGCCTGCAGCAGACCGCCATCCCCCATCGCGGTGACCGCAACCAGCGCACCCTCCGCCACCAGCAGCTTCAACATCTCCATGCGCACGCGTTCGGCGGACAGACTTTCCAGTCCCGCGCGCCCGCCAATGCAGGCGAGATAGCCGGCGCGGTCGGGCTCGCCGACACCATAGACGGCGTGCATGCGGAAGAACCGCAGGATGCGCAGATAATCCTCGGCGATGCGCTGACCGGCATCGCCGATGAAGCGCACGCGGCGCGCTGCGATATCGGCGAGCCCGCCGACATGGTCGTGCACGCGGCCCTCGGCATCGACCGACAGGCCGTTGATGGTGAAATCGCGCCGCTCCGCATCGCGAACCCAGTCGCGGCCGAACGCGACCCTGGCCTTGCGGCCGAAGGTCTCGGTGTCCTCGCGCAAGGTCGTGACCTCGAACGGATGCGCGTCGACCACCAGCGTCACGGTGCCGTGCTCGATGCCGGTCGGCACGGATTTGATGCCGGCCGCCCTGGCGCGCCGCACGACTTCGTCGGGCAGTGCCGTGGTGGCGATGTCGATATCGCCGGTTGGAATATTCAGAAGCACGTTGCGGACGGCGCCGCCGACGACGCGGGCTTCCTCGCCATCGCCGTTGAGCAACGCGAGCACGCGGGCGGCGGGGCCTGACTGGAGCCAGGGCACGTTCGCGAGCACGCGCACCTCGCTCATTTTCCGGCTCCGGGCTTTTCGGGGCCTGGAATTTCCATCCCCGGTACGAACTTGCCGTTCTCGATATGGGCGGGGACGTAGGTTGAATCCGGCGGCGCTCCTCTGAAATGCGCAAGCAGGATGAAGCTGACGATCACGAGCAGCAGCGATCCCAGCACCAGCTTGGCGACGAGGTGGGCGGGCCACGACGATTGCACGAACACGCCGGTGCGGGTTGCAATCAGGAACAACGCATAGGCCACGAACGGGATCAGGAAAATTCCGAGTTCGGTCAGGACCGGACGGATCATGCGAGATAAATCCGCTCGTACAAGACCCGCAGGATTCCCGCGGTCGCGCCCCAGATGTAGCGCTCCGCGAACGGCATCGCGTAATAACTACGCTCGATGCCGCGGAACTCCTTGTTGTGGATCTGGTGGTTTTCCGGGTTCATCAGGAACGCCAGCGGCACCTCGAAGGCGTCGACGACTTCGCCCTCGTTGATCTTCAGTGTGAACCCGGGCTTTACCCGCGCCACCGTCGGCAGGATGCGAAAGCCGAACGCGGTGCCATAGAGATCGAGATAACCGACCGGCTCGATGAAGTCGCGCTTCAGCCCGACTTCCTCATAAGCCTCGCGCAATGCAGCGTCCATCGGCGAAGCATCGGTCGCATCGATCTTGCCGCCGGGAAAGGAAATCTGGCCGGCGTGGCTGCTCAGATGCTCGGAGCGCTGCGTCAGCAGCACCGTCGGCTCCGGATGATCGACCACCGGGATCAACACCGCCGCCGGACGCACCGGCTGCTCCTGGGCGATGATCTCGAGCATGCGGTCATTGCCCGAGTCGCCGGTTCTGGGAATGATATTGGGATCGATCAGGCCGGGCGGTACGTCGAAGTTCAGCCGCGCTTTGGTCCGCGCGAAGAACTCCGCCGATCCAATCGTCGCCGGTTGCATCTTCTTCAGCATCGGCTCGTTCAAAGCGCGTCCCTCACCTGCTTGGCATCCGCCATCGCGAAGAATTCGCCGCCGGATTCGATTCCGAACATGGGTTGGCCATCGACCACCCGCTCTTCCCCCATGTCAACCAGATCGTAATAGAGCGCGCGGGTAACCTTGGCCCAGAGATCGCTGCGAACATGAAGATACGGCGTGAGGCCGCCATCGGCCGCCATCTCGAACCGCAGCCGATGCCCGCCGTCGCAAGCCACCCAATCGTCCACATTGGTGCGGAAGCGTAACAGGCGCCCGCCGCGCTCGCTTTGCTCGTTCTGCATCTCGACCGCCAGGAACGGCGCATCGTCGACGCGGATGCCGACCTTCTCGACCGGGGTCACGAGAAAGTGCTTGCCGTCCTCGCGCTTGAGGATGGTCGAAAACAGCCGCACCAGCGCCGGCCGCCCGATCGGCGTGCCCATGTAGAACCACGTGCCATCGCCGGCGATTCGCATGTCGAGATCGCCGCAAAACGGTGGATTCCACAGATGCACCGGCGGCAGCCCACGTCCGGCCGGGCTCGCTTTGGCAGCATCGGTCGCTGCCGTAGTCAGCCCTTCCAGTCCCGTGTTTTCACGGCCTTTAACCCCGTGGCCCTGTTCGCTGGTCTGCCCTTGCTTCGCCATTGTTTGCCTTAAAGCTTCTGCGGCTCGATTTGGCACGATTGGTGCACGTCTAGCAGGCGTGAGCGGGAAACAACATTCTCGCCATATCGTGATGCCGTTCATACCCCCAAATACCGATAATGTGGGGATAGTTTAACTCAGCGAATACAGGGCCTTTGCATAGGTTTAGCATGAGGTTCGTGGCATGGCGACGCAATCGGCGGGGTCATGAGCTGTCAAGGAGATAGACATGGCTGGTGCAGACGGTGTCGAAAAGCTCGAAGACGGGATCGTCCGCTCGGCCGAACAGGTCGCCGGCCAGATCCGGGCCGCGAAAGAAGCCATCTCCACCGTCATTTTCGGCCAGGAACGGGTGATCGAAAACACCCTGGTGACGATCCTGTCCGGCGGACATGCGCTCTTGATCGGCGTTCCCGGCCTCGCCAAGACCAAGCTGGTCGAAACCCTCGGCATCACGCTCGGCCTCGACGCCAAGCGCATCCAGTTCACGCCCGACCTGATGCCATCGGACATCCTCGGCGCCGAAGTGCTGGACGAGAGCAACTCCGGCAAACGTTCGTTCCGCTTCATCTCAGGCCCGGTGTTTGCCCAGCTCCTGATGGCCGATGAAATCAACCGCGCCAGCCCGCGAACCCAGTCGGCGCTGCTGCAAGCCATGCAGGAACAGCACATCACCGTTGCCGGTGCGCGGCATGATCTGCCCAAGCCGTTCCATGTGCTCGCGACGCAGAACCCGCTGGAACAGGAAGGCACCTATCCGCTGCCGGAAGCCCAGCTCGACCGCTTCCTGATGGAGATCGACGTCGACTATCCCGATCGCGACGCCGAGCGCCGCATCCTGTTCGAAACCACCGGCGCGGACGAGACGCTCGCCAAGGCCTCGATGAACGCGGAGATCCTGATCACCGCGCAGCGGCTGGTGCGGCGGCTGCCGGTCGGCGACAGCGTGGTCGAAGCCATCCTTTCGCTGGTGCGCGCCGCGCGCCCCAATCCCGATGCCGACAGCGAGAAGCTGATCGCCTGGGGCCCGGGTCCGCGCGCCAGCCAGTCGCTGATGCTGGCGGTGCGCGCCCGCGCGCTGCTCGACGGCCGGCTCGCGCCGTCGATCGACGACGTGCTCGACCTTGCCGAACCCGTGCTCAAGCACCGCATGGCGCTGACGTTCTCGGCGCGCGCGGAAGGCCGCACCATTCCCGACGTGATCAAGCAATTGAAGACGCGGATCGGTTGATGGCCGCAGAGACCAGGCACGCCAACGAGGAGATCACAGCAATCCGACGTGCCGATGGCGAAAGCCGTACGCTCGCCGCATCGCTGCCGCGTCTCGTGCTTGAAGCCCGCCGCATCGCCGCCAATGTCATTCACGGCCTGCACGGCCGCCGCCGCGCCGGCTCCGGCGAAAGTTTCTGGCAATACCGCCGCTTCGTCTCGGGCGAGCCGTCGCAGAATGTCGACTGGCGCCGCTCGGCGCGCGACGATCATCTCTATGTCCGCGAGCAGGAATGGGAAGCCGCGCATACCGTCTGGCTGTGGCCCGACCGCTCGCCGTCGATGGCGTTTGCCTCCAAGCAGGCGCGCGACAGCAAGCTCGAGCGCGGCCTGATCGTCACCTTTGCGCTGGCCGAACTGTTGGTCGCGGGCGGCGAACGCGTCGGCATTCCCGGCTTGCTGAACCCGACCTCGAGCCGCAACGTGCTCGACAAGATCGCGCAGGCGATGCTGCATGACGACGCGACGCGCGCGAGCCTGCCGCCGTCGTTCATTCCGTCGGCGCTGGCCGAGATCGTGGTGCTGTCGGATTTCTGGTCGCCGATGAGCGAAATCCGCGCCATGCTCGCAGGGCTGTCGGCGTCAGGCGCGCATGGCACGCTGGTGCAAATCGTCGATCCCGCCGAAGAGACCTTTCCGTATTTCGGCCGCGTCGAATTCGTCGAGCCGGAGAGCGGCGGCGCCATCACCGCGGGCCGCGCCGAGAGCTGGGCCAGCGACTATGTCGCGCGCGTCGCCTTGCATCGCGACGAGATCCGCAGCGAGACCAACAAGCTCGACTGGCTGTTCTCCACCCACACCACCAGCCGCTCCGCAGCCGAACTGCTGCTGTTCCTGCACTCCGGCATGATGGTGAGCAAGGGTGCGGTGCGCTCCTCGACCGTCAAAGTGGGGCGCAGCGCATGATCGCCGGCCTGCCCCTCTCCTTTGCACAACCGCTGATGCTGATGGGTCTGTTGACCCTGCCCGTGCTGTGGTGGCTGCTGCGCGTGATGCCGCCGCGTCCGAGGCGGATCGAATTTCCGCCGACGCGGTTGCTGTTCGACATCAAGCCCAAGGAGGAGACCCCGTCGCGGACGCCGTGGTGGCTGACGCTGTTGCGCCTGACCGCGGCAGCCCTGGTGATCTTTGCCGCCGCAGGCCCGATCTGGAATCCGAAGACCGTCGCCGGCGGCAGCAATGCGCCGCTGGTGATCCTGCTCGACGACGGCTGGAGCGCTGCCTCGAGCTGGGACATCCGGGTCAAGGCCGCGGATGAGTTGATCGCCAATGCCGACAACGACCGCCGCGGCATCGCCCTGGTGCCGCTCTCCGAGCCGGCGCGCGACATCACGCTGATGCCGGGCGGCACGGCGCGCGTCGCGCTGCGCCAACTCACGCCAAAGCCCTATTCGATCGATCGCGTCGAAACCTTGGCTGCGCTCGATCGCTTCCTCAAGACCACCGGCGACGCCGAAATCGCCTGGCTGTCCGACGGCGTCGATACCGGGCGCGGCAGCGAGTTCACGGAAGCGCTGGGCAAGACCATCGGCGAGCGCGTGCTGACGATCTACGAAGGCGGTGCCGCCCCGGCGCTGGCGCTGGTCGCCGCTGAAAACGCCGCGGCGAAGATGACGGTGAAAGTATTGCGCACCACCAACGGCATTGCTGCCGGCGTGGTGCGCGCGATCGATGCCAAGGGTTCGCCGATCGGCGAGGCCCGTTACGCCTTTGGGCCGCAGGACCGCGAGAGCGAAGCCGCGTTCGATCTGCCGGTCGAGCTGCGCAACGACATCTCGCGGCTGGAAATCGCCGGCGAGCGCTCCGCCGGCGCCGTGCAACTGCTCGACAAGCGCTGGCGCCGCCGCGCCATCGGTGTCGTCACGGGCGCCACCAGCGATACGGCACAGCCGCTGTTGGCATCGACCTTCTATCTCACCCGCGCGCTGTCGCCCTTCGCCGACGTGCGGTTAGGCGATCGCGGCGCGCCGCAGCAGGTGATCGCGCAGTTCCTCGATCAGCGGCTGCCGATGATCGTGCTGGCGGACGTCGGCACGCTGTCGCCGGAAATCCGTGAACGGCTCAACGCCTGGATCGATCAGGGCGGCGTGCTGGTGCGCTTCGCAGGTCCCCGCCTCGCGCAGGCCGATGACGATCTGGTGCCGGTGAAACTGCGCCGCGGCGGTCGCAGCCTCGGCGGCAGCCTGACCTGGGAAAAGCCGCAGCACCTGGCCTCGTTCGCGGCCGACGGCCCGTTCGCGGGCCTGCAGGTGCCCAAGGACATCACCGTCAACCGCCAGGTTCTGGCGGAGCCCGACGCCGTGCTGGCGACCAAGAGCTGGGCGTCGCTGGAAGACGGCACGCCGCTCGTGACCGGCGAGCATCGCGGCAAGGGCATCGTCAGCCTGTTCCATGTCGGCGCCGACTCGCGCTGGTCGGATCTGCCGATGTCCGGCAGCTTCGTCGAGATGCTGCGGCGTCTGGTCGACATGTCCGGCTACACGCAAAAGCCGGGCGCGGGCGTTGCTACTGAGG
>JBOHIT010000718.1:0-9286 GCA_050726155.1 Bradyrhizobium sp. | reverse complement strand
GTCCACTGGTTGCCGCGCGCCGGCGGCGAGAATGCGGCGCGGCCGTTGCCGCCGCATTCCAGCACGATACGCCGCGTCACCGCCTTGTATTTCGATTTCAGCTCGCCGAGCGTGATCTCGAGCTTGTTGTTGACCTCGCCGTCGATGGTGATTTTCCAGGCGTCGGGATTTTTGGTCTCGTCGGGCAGTTGGCCGTTGTTGCGGATGAAGAATTTCTCGATCGGCGTGGTGTCGTCGTCGAGCAGGCTTTCCGGCGTCTCCGCGACCAGCGGCTTGTCGCCGAGCACGACGAGCTTGTCGTTCTTTCCCGGAAATTTCAGATATTGCGGACCCTTCGGCGCGGCGGCCGCGGGCGCGGCGGCGCCTTGGGCATAGGCGGCCGAAATGTCGGCGCCGCTGCCGGAAATGCCGGCGACGGCCCCGAGGGCGGCAAGGCCGGTCGTGCCCAGGAATCCGCGCCGGTCGATCTGGATGCTGCTCTCGCTGGTGACGGCATTCCGCTCCGTCTGCGCCATGATGTCTCTCCCCCGGTCCCTGTTTCTTGCGGGTTCAGACAAGAATCTCTCCTGGCCCCCGCTTGATGCCGAGTATTTGCGTTTTGCCGCCCTGCCGCAAGGCTGCGAATGCCCGCGCTATGCGTCCATCCAATGTCTGCCACCCGGTCGGTTTCCGGGCCCGACCCTTGCGCTGGTCGGGCATCGGCGGCACATTTGCGACGCGACGCAAGGGTCGCCAAGATAAAGAGATCCAGGGAAACACCATGGCGGCCACGCGGATCGACTGCGATATCCATCCTGCCGTGGGCGGAACCCGCACCACGCTGCTGCCCTATCTCGACGATCACTGGAAAGAGCAGGTCGTCTCCCGCGCCATCGACGGCCTCGATCTCAATTCCTATCCGCCGAGCATGCCGCTGTCCGGCCGCGCCGACTGGCGCCCTGCCGTCGGCAAGCCGGGCAGCGACCTTGCGATGGTGCAGCGCGGTGCGTTCGACCAGCTCGGCGCCAGCCACGCGATCTGCAATGTCCTGTACGGCGCGCAGGCGGTGTTCGATCCCTATATGGCGGCGGCCTTCTGCAAGGCGATCAACGACTGGATCGCGGCCGAATGGCTGTCGAAGGACAAGCGGCTGCGCGCTTCGATCGTGGTGCCGATGCAGGCGCCGGACCTCGCGGTCGAGGAGATCGAGCGCCTCGCCCACGATCAGCGTTTTGTTTCCGTGCTGGTGCTGGCGCAGGGCGATCAACTGCTCGGCAAGCGGCATTTCTGGCCGGTGTATCAGGCCGCCGAGAAACACAAGCTGCCGATCGCGATCCACGCCGGCAGCCAGTACCGCGGCGCGCCGAGTTCGGTCGGCTGGCCGTCCTATCGCTACGAATATTATCTGATGGAAGCGCAGGCGTTCCAGGCCCAGATCCTGAGCCTGGTCTATGAAGGTGTGTTCGGCAAATTCCCCGGCCTCAAGGTGGTGCTGATGGAATCAGGCGTGAGCTGGCTGCCGGCCTTCATGTGGCGCGCCAACAAGACCTGGCGCGGGGTGCGCGTCGAGGTGCCCTGGGTCGAACGCGAGCCGGCCTCGATCATCCGCGACCACTTTCGCGTTACCATGCAGCCGTTCGACGGCCCGCCGGACGCGGCCGGCGTTGCCGACATCATCGAGCAGATCGGTTCCGACCAGATGTTCCTGTTCGCGTCCGACTATCCGCACTGGCAGTTCGACGGCGACGACGCGATGCCGCCGCATCTGCCGGCCAGTATCGTTTCGCGTATGTGCGCCGACAATCCGCTTGAAACCTTTCCGCGGCTGAAGCTCGCGGCATGAACATTTTACCCAGGAGGATCGCATGAGCGACGTCATCGACCGCCCCATCCTCGATCAGGAAGTCGCCGCCAAGAGCCGGCTGCGCATCATCGATTGCGATGTGCACCCGAGCATTCATGCGCATTCCGACCTGCACCAGTTCATGTCGAAGCGCTGGCAGGAGCATTTCAGGGATTATGGCAGCCATTTGCGCACGCCCTATATCGGCACCACGCCCTATCCGCGCTCCTCGCCGCTGATCGCGCGGCGCGACGCGTGGCCGCCGACCGGCGGGCCTCCGGGTTCCGATCTCGCCTTCATGCAGAAGCAGCACCTCGATCCGCTCGATGTCGAGTACGGCATTTTGCAGGTGCTCGACCTCTTCATCTTCTCGCAGCAGAATCTCGAATTTGGCGCCGCGATCCAGCGCGCCATCAACGACTGGCAGCTCGCGTTCTGGTCGGATCGCGATCCCAGGCTGAAGGCCTCGATCCTCGCCGGCCAAGACGATACGGCGCTGGCGATCGCCGAAATCGAGCGCTGCGCCAAGACCGGCCGCTATGTGCAGATCAATGTCTGTCCGCGTGCCAACGAGCCGCTCGGACGTCGCCGCTACTGGCCGATCTACGAACGCGCGCAGGAACTCGGCCTGCCGCTCGGCATTCACGTCGGCGGCTATGGCGGGCACGCGCCGACCGGCGGCGGCTGGCCGTCTTATTATGCCGAGGAGCATCAGTCCAACGCGCATACGATGGCGGCGATGCTGACCAGCCTGGTGCTCGAAGGCATTCCCGAGCGCTTTCCGAAATTGAAGATCGTGTTCATCGAGGGCGGCTTCGGCTGGATTCCGCCGGCGATGTGGCGGATGGACCGGCACTTCGAGACTTTCCGCAGCGAGGTCCCGCATCTGAAGCGCAAGCCGTCGGAATATGTGAAGGAGCATTTCTGGTTCACGACGCAGCCGATCGACGAGCCCGATGAGGGCAAGCATCTGCGCTCGCTGATCGAATGGGTCGGCGTCGACCGCCTGCTGTTCTCGTCGGATTACCCGCATTGGGATTTCGACGATCCGCGCTTTGCGTTCAGGACGCCGCTGTCGGAAGTCGAGCGCCAGAAGATTTTCAGCAGCAACGCCCGCGCGGTTTATAAACTATAGCGTTTTCGAGCGAAGTGGGCACCGGTTCGCGTGAAGAAAACGCGTCAACAAAAAACAAACAAGCGTAGCATGACCCGTCACATCGTCGCCCGCACCACGGACATCCCGCCCGGCGGCAACAAGGTTTTCGGCGTCGAGGGACGCGACATCGTCGTGTTTCACGTCAATGGCGAGTTCTTCGCGCTGCTCAATCGCTGTCCGCACGCCGGCGCACCGCTGGAGAAGGCGGCGTGCGTGGCGCGGCTGACCTCGCCCGAACCCGGCGTCTATCAGCGCTCAAGGGTCGGCGAGCTGCTCCGCTGCGCCTGGCACGGCTGGGAATTCGACATGCGCAACGGCCAGTCTTATTTCGATCCGAAACGCTTCAAGATCCGCTCCTATCCGGTCGCGATCGAAAGCGGCGAAGAACTCGCTAAAGAACTCACCGATGGCCTTGATGGTTTGGAGAAGGGCCCCTATGTGGCCGAGACCTTTGCGGTCCATGTCGAGGACAGCTACGTCATCATCGAGACCTGAGCCCGCCGCAACACTTTCCTGTTTTTTCATCCCTCCCGAAGGAAGCATCCCATGACGCACGCCATCCGTTTTCACAAAACCGGCGGTCCCGAAGTTTTGAGCTGGGAAGAAGTCCAGGTCGGCAAGCCCGGTCCGGGCGAGGCGCGCATCCGCCACACCGCGGTCGGCTTGAACTTCGTCGACATTTACATCCGCTCGGGCATTTATCCGTCGCAACTGCCGAGCGGCCTCGGTGGCGAGGCGGCCGGCGTGGTCGAGGAAGTAGGCGCGGGGGTTACCGACCTGAAACCGGGAGATCGTGTCGCCTATGGCAATGCGCCGATCGGCGCCTATGCCGAAGCGCGGCTGATTCCGGCCGATCGGCTGTTGAAACTGCCTGACGGTATCGACGACAAGACCGCGGCAGCGATGATGCTGAAGGGCCTGACGACGCAATACCTGATCCGCCAGACCTATCGCGTCAAATCCGGCGACACCATTTTGTTGCACGCCGCCGCCGGCGGCGTCGGCCTGATCCTCGGCCAATGGGCCAAGCATCTCGGCGCCACCGTGATCGGCACCGTCGGCAACGATGAAAAGGCAAAGCTGGCGCAGGCCCATGGCTGTGCGCATACCATCGTCTACACCCGCGAGGATTTCGTGAAGCGCGTCGACGAGATCACCGGCGGCGCCAAGGTGCCGGTTGTCTACGACTCCGTCGGCAAGGACACCTTCCTGAAATCGCTGGATTGCCTGGCACCGCTCGGCGTCGCCGCTTTGTTCGGCGCATCCTCCGGCAATGTCGATCCGCTCAACCTCGGCCTGCTGGCGCAGAAGGGTTCGCTGTTCGTCACCCGCCCGACGCTCAACACCTATGCGGCCAAGCGCGCCAACCTCGTCGCCATGGCGAACGAACTGTTCGAAGTCGTGAAGTCAGGTGCGGTCAAGATCGAGGTGCACCAGACTTATCCGCTGAAAGACGCAGCCAAGGCGCACGCCGATCTCGCGGCGCGCAAGACCACGGGCTCGACGGTTCTGACCGTGTGAGACCCGGCTGAAGGCGCAAGTTTTCGGCGGTCGTTGTTATCGAGTAGAGGGAGCGTCGGGCGGCGTACATCGCCGGGCGTTCCCAATCCATTTGTCGAAGCTGGCTGCGGCATCATCGAGACAAGATGAACATCTGTCTGTTAGCGTGCATTTGATCCGCCGGCCGTCAGGCCCTCGCCACAAATTTGAAGACCGCCAAACGCGAATCGACGCCGTATAAATACGGTAGTTCGATTCTTGATATGTCTAGAAAAACTTCGCGACCTATTCGATGGATGATTGAAGCGGGGGCCGATCGGAGGGCGCAGCGGCACGGTTAGTCTGCAATCTGAACGTTCATGCGGAAAGTGTTCACCCCGAGCTAACCATTTCACCACGCTTATTGGGAAAATAACGAGATGAATACGGCATAAGATTATTCGTCGATGGGAATAACCATGGGCGAATGACATGTTCCGTGTTCTTAGCTGCCTTACTGCCGAGCACGACTGGCGGCTGGTTCTCCTCGCCGGTCTGGTCTGTTTTGTTGCAAGCATTGTTGCCGTCAATATTTTTCATCGTGCACTCGCGTCGCAGGCCCGAACGCGCCTGATCTGGATTGCGATCGCCGGCGCTGCGATCGGGTATGGAATCTGGGCGACGCATTTCATTGCCATGCTGGCTTATGAACCTGGTGTCTCGACCGGGTACGGCATCGTTCTAACGGCATTGTCGCTCACCGTGGCGATGGTGTTGACCTCCACCGGTCTTGGCTTTGCTGCAAGCGTGCCCGGTCGATGGCGCGCGCCTGTCGGCGGCGGGATCATTGGCGCCGGCATTGCCACCATGCACTATCTCGGCATGTGGGCCCTGGAAGTGCCGGGTCGCGTGACCTGGTCGCTCGATCTTGTGTTCGCATCCATCATGCTCGGAATGCTCTTCGGCTATGCCGCGCTCGCGATTGCGGTGCGTTACAGCGATAGATGGAGAACCCTGGCCGCCGCGCTGTTGCTGACGCTCGCCATCGTCTCGCATCATTTCACGGCCATGGGCGCGGTGCAGATCGTTCCCGATCCGACGCAATGGCCCGGCGCCGCGGCGCTTTCTCCCGAATTCCTCGCCTTGGTGATTGCCGGCGTGGCCTTGTCGGTGCTCGGCATGAGTCTGGTCGGTGTGCTGGCCGATCGCCGCCTTGCCACCCGAACCCGCAAATTCGAGGAAATCATCAACCAGCTTTCGCACGCCCAACGGCAGGTCGAAGGCTCGCAAAATGAGCTGCAGGAGCAAAAGTTCAGGCTGGATACGGCCATCAACAATATGGGCGACGGCCTGTGCATGTTCGACGGGGAGAAACGCCTCGTCGTGTGCAACGAACGTTATGGCAAAATGTACCGGCTGCCGCCGGAATTGTTGCGGCCCGGGACACCTCACCATCAAATCATCGAGCATCGCATCACCAATGGCATTCTCAAGGGTGCGACCAGCGATGAGGCTGCCAAGCAGTTGAATTCGAAGCTGGGTACGCTGCCGGCTGACGCCGCTTCGAGCCGCATTGACGAATTCGCCGATGGCCGGTTGATCTGCGTGACCCGGCAGCCAATGGCTGGCGGCGGCTGGGTGGCAACGCATGTCGACGTCACCGAACAGCGCAAGTCTGAAGCCAAGATCATCTATATGGCCCAGCATGACGCACTGACTGACCTGCCAAACCGCGCATTGCTGCAGGAGCGGCTGGGGCGGGCCCTTGCAATTACCCGCGGGCAAGGGACCAACCTGGCGGTCCTGATGCTCGATCTCGATCGCTTCAAGGAAGTCAATGACACGCTGGGTCATCCGGCGGGAGACATTCTGCTGCAAGCCGTCGCCGCGCGCTTGCGCGGATGCGTTCGCGAAACGGCGTTCATCGCGCGGTTGGGTGGCGATGAGTTTGCCGTCATCGAGTATGTCGTAAATCCGGCGGCAGAGGCCGCAGCTCTCGCCGAGAAAATTCGCCTTGCCCTTTGCGAGCCCTTCGATCTTGGCGACCATCAGGTGACCGCCGGAACAAGCATCGGCATTGCCATCGCGCCGGACGACGGCGATGATTCCGAGAAGATCTTGAAGAGCGCGGATCTCGCGCTCTACTCCGCCAAAAATGACGGCCGCGGCACATTCCGGTTCTTCGAGCCGGAGCTGGATCAGCGCATGCACGCAAGGCGCAATCTCGAACGGGACATGCGCAGCGCGCTCGTCAACGACGAGTTCGAGCTCCACTACCAGCCGATCGTCAACGTCAAGAGCGGCGAAATCTGCGGCTGCGAGGCCCTGCTGCGCTGGCATCACCCGCAGCGCGGATTGGTCATGCCCGCAGAATTCATCCCGCTCGCGGAAGAAACCGGGTTGATCGTGCCGATCGGAGAATGGGTGCTGCGAACCGCCTGTGCCGAGGCGGCAAAATGGCCTGCCAATCTCAGGGTTGCGGTAAACCTGTCGCCGGCTCAATTCAGAAGCAAAAAACTGGTTGCGGTCGTTCTCGACGCCCTTGTGACTTCGGGAATTGCGGCGCAACGGCTCGAGCTCGAGGTGACCGAGACGGTCATCATGCATGACAGCGAGGCGGTATTCGCAGCACTGGTTCAGCTACATGAGCTCGGCGTGCGCATTGCCCTGGATGATTTCGGCACCGGATATTCATCGCTGAGTTTTCTGCAAAAGTTCTCATTCGACAAGATCAAGATCGATCGCAGCTTCGTCAATGAATTGTCGGATACCAACGAGGAATCGCGCCTGTTCGCGCGTGCCGTGGTTCGATTTGCCGTCAGCCTCGGCAAGACCACGACGGCCGAAGGCGTCGAAACCAGGGAGCAGCTGGATATCCTGCGGGCCGACGCATGCGTTGAGATGCAGGGCTATTATTTCAGCCGACCGATACCCGGCGCTGAAATTGCGCTGCTCCTGCTCGGGCAGCTCCAGAAGGCAGCAAACGGGAGCCGCGCTCAGCGGCGACCGATCGCGGTCGCCGGGGGCTATTAGGTCAGCCCCTTCACGACAGCCCGCACGATCACCGCGATCTCCGCGCGCAACGCCTCGACCGGCACCGCGATCAGTTTCTGCTCGAGGCCGAGCAGCACCATGCCGTGCACGGCCGAGAATAGACTGCGCGCGGTAACGCCCAGCTCCGCGGCAGGCTGCGACGGTAGCAGTGCTGCGAGCGGAGCGAAGATGTGGCGAAACAGATCCATCTGCTCGCTTATGGCCCATTCCGGTATCGGTTTGCCCGGCGTCATGCGGTGTTCGAACAAGGCGCGCCAGAGTTCGAGATTTTCCGCGGCGAAATCGCAATAGGCGACCGCGATCCGCACCAGCGTCTCGGTCGGTGAGGGCGGACCTGCGCTTTCGGCCTCGCTGAGCGCGGCGTCGAGCCGCCGCAATGTGCGCGATCCGACCAGCAGCACCAGCTCGTCCATGTCGGCGACGAGATTATAGACCGCGCCATTGGCGCAGCCGATTTCCCGCGCCAGTTCCCGGGTCTTCAGGGCCGCCAAACCGCCCACGGAAATGCTGCGTTCCGCCGCCAGGATCAGATTTTCGCGAAGTTTAGCTCGTCTTTCCAATGCTTTAGACATTTTTTACCATTTTCTTGAGCATTGCTCAAATATTTCTTGAACGTTGCTCACGCTGGTGTTACTAACCTGCATGAGCGTTGCTCATAACACAGGGAGCTACCAATGTTCAAAACCGTAATCACACTGTTCCGGGGCAGCGTAGCTGCCGCGGGTGAAGAACTGGAAGACCGCTCGGCGCTTCTGATCCTCGACCAGCAGATGCGCGACGCGGCCGCGGCGGTGGAGCGTTCCAAGCGCACGCTGGCGCTGGCGATCGCCCAGGACCAGCAGGAGGGCCGCCGGCTCGACGTCACCAACGCCCGCATCGCCGATCTCGAGATCCGCGCCACCGCGGCGCTCGATGGCGGCCGCGAAGATCTCGCCCGCGAAGCCGCGCAGCAGATCGCCAATCTCGAAGCCGACCGCGACGCCGCGATGACCGCGCGTACCCTGTTTGCTTCGGAAATCGGACGCCTGAAGCGCCAGGTCTCGGGTGCCGAGGCGCGCATCACCGATCTCGATCGCGGCCGTCGTCTGGCCCGCGCATCCGAAGCGGTTCGCGCCATGCGCCGGGGCGGGGTGGAAGCGACGCGGCCCTACGAGTCGACGCTGCCCGAAGCCGAGCGGACGCTGAAGCGCTTGCGCGAACGGCAGATCGAAGCCCAGGCCGCCGACGAAGCCCTGACCGAACTTGATGCCGCCTCAGGACCGCTGGCGACCGCCGAAAAGCTCGCCGAACAGGGCTTTGGACCACGCCTGAAAACAACCGCGGACGACGTGCTCGCGCGGCTGAACGCCAAGCGCACGCAAGCTGCCTGAGACAATTCCTGAACCAAGCCTTCGATTGAAACCCAACCTCAAACGTCCACACACAGGAGACTATCATGAACCAGAATGTCCAACCCCACAGCGGTGCCTGGGTCACCTTCACTTACGTCTCGTTCGCCGCCTCCGCCTTCATGGTCGCCGTCGGCGTGTTCTATCTGCCGATCGACCTCTGGATGAAGGGCTATCTCACGATGGGCATCATCATGATGATCCAGTGCTGCGTCACCCTGACCAAGACGGTTCGCGACATGCACGAGAGCGGCAAGATGGTGAACCGTATCGAAGACGCCAAGGCCGAGCGTTTGCTGATGGAAGTTTCCAAGGCCGCGTAACCTGTGACGCGGGCTGGCGAAGGCGGGCGGCGGGTGCTTGGGCATCCGCCGGTCGCTTCACCGG
>JBOHIT010000717.1:0-5416 GCA_050726155.1 Bradyrhizobium sp. | reverse complement strand
GGTGTGGACATCATTATGGCCTCCGGGTCCATTCCGATCGTAGTTGCAGCCATGAAGGCGACCACAACCATTCCGATCGTCATGCCGACCGGTCTTGATCCGGTCGGCACAGGGCTTGTGGCCAGCTTGGCGCGACCCGGCGGTAACGTCACCGGGCTCGCCGTGGATACCGGCGGCGAAATTCTGGGCAAACGGTTTGAGCTGCTGAAGGAAACGCTGCCGAACCTCTCGCGTTTGGGCATTCTGTGGAATCCGGACGTTGCGTTCGTTCGGAACCGCCAGACGTCGATGGCGGAGGCTGCCCGGACGCTCGGGTTGACGACTATTCCGGTCGAAGCACGTGGGGTGGATACACTTGAGCAGGCGTTCGCGACGATGGTGAGGGAGCACGCGCAGGCGTTCATCTTGCAGGGGGACAGTGTGCTGTTTAACTATCGCAGCCAGATCGCAGAAATGGCGTTAAGGAATCGGCTGCCAGCCGTCTCGCTCCAGAAAGAGTATGCGGATGCCGGCTTCCTTCTGACCTACGGGGCGGATATTCGGGATCTATATCGTCGTGCTGCGGGCTTCGTCGACAAGATTTTCAAGGGTGCGAAGCCAGCCGACCTACCGGTCGAACAACCGACCAAGTTCGAACTGGTGATCAATTTGAAGACCGCAAAGGCGCTAGGCGTCGTGGTGCCGCCCTCGCTGCTGCTGCGCGCTGACGATGTGATCGAATGAGGCGGGCTTTGGCGTCCCGGCTCAAGGGCGGGACGACGACGGCGCTTATTTCGCGTAAATCTTGGCGTAGGTATCCCGCAGAATATTCTTCTCCACCTTGCCCATGGCGTTGCGCGGCAGTGACCGATCGATTTAGCTACCCGGATATTGCTGTGCTCATCCGAGCCACGAGTTGAAGCAAGCCATCAGTCCTTCAATCGCACCTCACTGAAGCGCCATTTGCGGAGATCGCCTGCGCCCTCGATCCGATCAAACCCGGCTAACGCTCCGAGGCGCGCGCTCAGGATGTCAGCACTGATCGGCAAGCCAAGTTCCTTGCAACGCTCCAGCGCTCTGTGGATGACCATGGCAGTCTTCTGCAACCGTGGGGTCATAACCGCAAAGATAATCTGATCGAGATCGGCTTCGGATATCGATGCCGGAAGGGAAACCTCTTCCCATCGAAGCGTGCTGCTGATGATGGGAGGTTCAACGAAAAATCTCTTGTCCATTGTCCAACTCGCCGAAAGTGCAGCGCCTCATTTTGCCTTTGAATAAAGATCCATATAAGTATCCCGCAGAATATTCTTCTGCACCTTGCCCATGGCGTTGCGCGGCAGTTCATCGACGACGAAGACGCGCTTCGGCATCTTGAATTTCGCCAGCCGCCCGTCGAGCGCCTGCAGCACCGAGGCTTCGCTGATGTCGGCGCCCTTGTTGCAGACCACGACGGCGGTGACGCCCTCGCCGAAGTCCGCGTGCGGCACGCCGATGACGGCGGATTCGATCACGCCCGGCATGGCGTCGATCTCGCTCTCGATTTCCTTCGGATAGACGTTGAAGCCGCCGGAGATCACGAGATCCTTGCCGCGGCCGAGGATGTGCACATAGCCCTTGTCGTCGATCTTGCCGAGATCGCCGGTGATGAAGAAGCCGTCATCGCGGAATTCGGCTTTTGTCTTTTCCGGCATCCGCCAATAGCCCTTGAAGACGTTCGGGCCCTTGACCTCGATCATGCCGATGGTGTCGCGCGCGAGCTCCTTAGCCGTCTCGGGATCGGTGACGCGCACCGAGACGCCGGGCAGGGGGAGACCGACGGCGCCGGGCACGCGGTCGCCGTCATAGGGGTTCGAGGTATTCATGTTGGTTTCGGTCATGCCGTAGCGTTCGAGGATGGCAAAGCCGGTACGATCGGACCATTCGCGGTGGGTGTCGGCGAGCAGCGGCGCCGAGCCCGAGATGAACAGCCGCATGTGCTTCGTCGTTTCCTTCGATAGCTGTGGGCTCTGCAGCAGCCGCGTGTAGAAGGTCGGCACGCCCATCAGGACGGTGGCGCGCGCCATCAGTTTGATCATCAATTCGGGATCGAGCTTCGGCAGGAAGATCATCGAGGCGCGCGCGAACAGCGTCACGTTGCTCGCCACGAACAGGCCATGGGTATGATAGATCGGCAGCGCGTGGATCAGCACATCGTCCTTGGTGAAGCGCCAATAGTCGACCAGGCTGTATGAATTCGACGCGAGATTGTCGTGCGTCAGCATCGCGCCCTTGGAGCGGCCTGTCGTGCCCGACGTGTAGAGGATAGCCGCGAGATCGTCATTAGCGCGGGCGACGGTCGTGAAAGCCGTGTCGGCCTTGGCGGCCGCATCGGTCAGCGAGCCCTTGCCGTCTGGTCCTAGCGTTTCGACTTTGGCTTTGACCTTGGCCGCGATCGCGCCGATGCCCTCGGCCTTCGAGGGATCGCACACCACCAGCGACGGCTCGGCATCGCCGATGAAATATTCCAGCTCATTCAGCGTATAGGCGGTATTGAGCGGCAGATACACCGCGCCCGCCCGCACCGCCGCGAGATAGAGCACCAGCGCCGGCACGGATTTTTCGGTTTGCGCCGCAACGCGGTCGCCCGGTTTGACGCCCCTGTTCACCAGCACATTCGCCATCTGGCCGGCGCGGGCGATCAAATCGGCATAGCTGATGCGTGTGCCGTCGAGCATCTCGATCGCGAGCCGGTTCGGCTCGTCGAGATTGTCGAACAGGCGGGAAAACAGGTTGGCGCTTGCGGTGGTGTTCATGCAACATTCCCTGAAGGGCGGCAATTTCCGGCTGGATTAGCAAAAACGCCCCTCACAAAGCAACGGAGACAGTTTGCATGTCAAATAACGGGAAACGCGTGGCCTGGGTGACCGGCGGCGGCAGCGGGATAGGCGAGTCCGGGGCGGAATTCCTCGCCGCCGATGGCTGGACCGTGGTGGTTTCGGGCCGCCGCCAGCCAGAACTGGATCGGGTGGTGGCGAACATCACGAAAAAGGGCGGCAAGGCCGAGGCGATCGCGCTCGATGTCAGCAGCAAGGCCGACGTCAACAAGGCCGCCGATCAGATCCTGGCCAAACACGGCCAGATCGATCTGCTCGTCAACAGCGCCGGCCTCAATATTCCGAAGCGAAGCTGGGCCGACATGGACCTGGACGGCTGGGACAAGGTGGTCGAGATCAATCTCAACGGCGTGCTCTATTGCATGCGCGCGGTGCTGCCCGCGATGCGGAAGCAAAAGGACGGCTGCATCATCAACGTCGCGTCCTGGGCCGGCCGCCATGTCTCGAAAATGCCGGGCCCGGCCTACACCACCACCAAACATGCGGTGTTGGCGCTGACCCATTCCTTCAACATGGACGAATGCGTCAACGGCCTGCGCGCCTGCTGCCTGTCGCCCGGCGAAGTCGCAACCCCGATCCTGAAACTGCGCCCGGTGGTGCCGAGCGAAGCCGAACAGGCCAAGATGCTGCAGCCGGAGGATTGCGGCCGCACCATCGCGTTCGTCGCCAGCATGCCCGCGCGGGTCTGCATGAACGAGATCCTGATCAGCCCGACGCATAACCGCGGCTTCATCCAGACGCCGGCGAACAGGGATTAGCCGTCATTGCGAGCCACCGGGTCGCGCGAATGCGCGCCCGATGACAGGCTCCGCGAAGCAATCCATCGCGCCACGAATGGATTGCTTCCGCCTTCGCTCGCTGAGCTACGGCGGACAGGTCGTCGCTTGCGCTCCTCGCAATGACACCGGGGCTGGGGCACGCGGAGGCGCGCGGATCAGGTTTGTCGGCGTACGCGCTGGCGGGTCATTTCACCGAGCCGCGTGCGCACGAAAGTCTGGAAGCGGTCTGCCGATGGCGTCAACTTGGCGTCGCGAACACGGAGCAGGGAGACGATGTTGCGAACATTCCATCCGCGAACCCCGATAACAGCCAATGATCCCGTTCGCAGCTCCGCAGCGACAACGTAGCGGCTTATGGCTGCAATTCCATAACCCCTCTTCAGGGCATGCACGACCGACTCATTGGAGGGCAGCTCCAGCCGGCGGGTGGGGACAATACCCAGCTGCGCCAACCCCGCGTCTGATGAGATGCGCGTCGCCGAGCCCTCCTCGCGCGAGATCCATATCAATTTTTCAAGACTGTCGCGCGATGGCCGCCGCGGTACGAGCGCCGGTTTGCCGGCGATGACGACTTCGTACTCCAACAGAGGTTCGGTTTCGATCTCGGGAGCCGCGGCGGTCCCCGCCACGAAACCGAGCTCGGCGCGATGCGATCGAAGCAATTCGATCGCCTGTTCGGCCGTTCCCACCTGCAGGGTGACGCGCACTTCCGGATGGGAATGCTGAAATTCGGCGATGATCTCGGGCAGCAGGTAGGTCCCTGTCAGCGACGACGCCACGACCGCCACCGAACCGGAGCCCGTGTTACGGAACTGGGCAACGCCGAGGCCGGCCCGCACCAGTAGCGACTCGGCCCGCAGCACGTGGTTGGCGACGAAATCACCGGCACTCGTGAGCTCGCCATCCCGCCTTGCCCGCTCCACGAGCTTGAGCCCCAGGGCATGCTCCAGCTCGGCGATGTGCTTTGAGATCGCCGGCTGGCTGATCCGCAGCTCCGCGGCGGCCGCAGAGAACGATCTCTGCCGGGCAAACGCCGCAAACGCGCGCAACCGTGCTTCCAGTTTCATAATCTGAGCTTATACAAATTCGCCCATTATGTATTTTCTTATTGTGCCGGCGCTTTGTATGGTGGCCTCGAGTGCATGCTGTTGGCGACCAAACGGAGGAGATCATGCCTGCGTTCATCTGCTCGACCTGCGGTACGCAATATCCGCCAAGCGAAGCTCCGCCGCCCGAGTGCCCGGTGTGCGAAGATGAGCGCCAGTACATCCGGCCCGAGGGGCAGTCGTGGACAACGCTGGAACGGCTCAGGATTTCGCACCTCAACGGGTTCCGCCAGTACGAGCCGGGCCTCATCGGTATCGGCACGCAGCCGAAATTCGCCATCGGGCAACGCGCCCTGCTCGTGTGTACGCCTGAAGGTAACATCCTCTGGGATTGCATCTCGTTGATCGACGACGCCACGGTCACCCTGATCAATGGGCTCGGCGGATTGCGCGCCATCGCCATTTCTCATCCGCACTTCTACACGACGCTTGTCGATTGGAGCCGGGCGTTCGGAGGTGTCCCGGTCCATCTTCACGCCGACGATGCCAAGTGGGTGAGACAGCCGGACGACTGCATAAAGTTCTGGCAAGGCGAGAGCTTCGAGTTGCTGAAGGGTGTGTCGTTAATCCGCGGCGGCGGACATTTCCCCGGTGGAACCATGCTGCATTGGGCGGCGGGGGCCGAAGGCAAAGGCGTGGTGTGCTCGGCAGACATCGCCATCGTGAACCTGGACCG
>JBOHIT010000716.1:0-9437 GCA_050726155.1 Bradyrhizobium sp. | reverse complement strand
GCTTAGGGCCGAACCCAGGGCGCTTCCAGTTCAGTTTCTGTACCGGTGTCGATTCAGTTCCTGAACTGGCCGCCAATGACCGGGATCGGTATCTGACCGGAACTGCGAGCCAATGCTCGCCTGCAGGACGTGACCTCTTTGTGCCCCCGTCCCGGAGTGTCACGCCTGCAGCCCCTCAAATCGCAAAAGGCTTCCTTATGAAAAGGTACACGACCGCACCCAAAACCATTGCATTGGCCCGTTCGGCGGCGCTTGGCGCCGTGGTGCTGAGCTTTGGCACCGTTGCCGCGTCGGCCGCCAATCTGTCGCGCAGCATGGAAGTCAACGCCACGCCCGCGGCGGTGTGGTCGGCGATCGGTGCGTTCTGCGCCATCAAGGATTGGCTGCCGCCGGTCGGTATCTGCATCGAAGACGGCAAGACTCCGCCGGTCCGGACGCTGGTCACCAAGGACGGCAAGGCCGCATTCGTGGAGAAGCAGACCGCGCGCAACGATGCCGAACACAGCTACTCCTACGCCTTCCTCTCCAGCCCGCTGCCTGTCACCAACTACTCGTCGACGATCAAGGTCACGGCAAAGGGTGAGGGCACTTCCGTCGTCACCTGGACCGGCACCTACACGCCCGATTCCGGCAAGGAAAGGGACGCCAGCGAAGCGCTGAACGGCGTTTATGACGCCGGCTTGTCCTCCATCAAGGCGAGGTTCGCGAAGTAACGCAGATCGAGCCGCACCCGCGGAGGCTCAGCACAGGAAACAGGCCGCCTTGATGGCGGCCTGTTTGCTTGCGCCGGGCGGTACGAAGATCGCGGAATGTGCGATTGGGACCGCATCGGGCTTTAATTCCCGCTGCGGCACCCCATATGTAACCCATGGCACATTGGCAAGCATCGACCACACGGCAACCCCCGAAGACGAAAGAGGAGTTGCGCCTCATGCTGACCGAGGCGGTCCGCAATACGCAAGCGAGCGCGGACCACAGGCCGAAACGCTCCCCTGAGGTCGAAGCCGATCAGGCCTAGCTCACCGCTGGTTCCTGGCGGTCAGGAAACGGCCGGCCATTGATGCCGGTTCCGTACGCCGGCCCACTCAAATTTCAAGGGGAGTAGCGGATGCGGAAAGTTGTCGAACCCACCGAACAGGAAATCAGCGAGGGACCGCAGGCGGTATCCTTTCAGATTGCGAACGGCAACGTGCGGCAGCGCTGTATTCTGCAAACCGATCTCCCAACGAAGCTGCTGGCGCAGAAATATCTGCTCACCAATTGGCTGGCGATCGAACGGATGGCGCGCGCCGCGCTCGCGACAGGCACGTTTGAAGATGGTCAGATCAAGCTGGGCATGATTTAAGCTCCTCTTCAACGGTGGACGTTAGGGGGAATAGTCATGCTGAAAGATCGCGAGAATATCCTGAGTGCGCTTCGCGAGAAGCCGCTCAAGGTCTACGAGATCATGAAGCGCGCCAATCTCCCGAATGAAGAAGCCTGCCAGTCGCTGCTGCTGAAAATGCGCGACGAGGGCCTGGTGAAATTCGACATTCACAAGGGCCGTTGGCTGCTGCCATGATCGCGGATGCGGTCTGTTGCTTCGCCTGAAGGCGGCAAACTCGAACGCCAATCGATCGTCTGTGCTGTGTTTGTTCGCGCGACGAATCCTGCCGCGCGAAAAGGATTCGCACGCCGTCAAGAATTGACGGCATCGCGCCCCGATGCATCATGGCGCGATGTTTGGTTTCTTCAGAGGTTGTCGCCTGGCCCGCATGAGCAGCGGGCGCTATTGCCTCGTGCGGGATCTCGGCCTCGTCAAGGGCGGCAAGGGCATGCGGCACCATGAAGTCGTGATCGCCTTCAGCGCCCGCGAACTGCTGAAGTGGTTGCGCCAGCCCTCGGCGAAGCGGTTCGAAACGGAAGCCGGCGCCGATTTGATTCGCGGGACCAACCCGTAGGGGGGCGAAGCGATACCCGCCGTCTTTTGTTCTCACATCAATGGTGGGTATCGCTTCGCTCCACCCACCCGACGAATCTGCATCGTTACTTCCCCGCCGTTTTCTGTTTGCCGCCGTCGACTTCCAGCCCGAGCGTGCGGCCGGGGAAGCCCGCGGTGTCGAAGTAGCGCTGGGTGCCGACGCGCTGGAAATTCAGCACGGTGCGCAGGCCGTTCGCCGCCGGTCTTGACGTCACGGTGCCGGCATAGGCCTGCGGCGTGGCGCCATTGGGCATCGCTTCGGTCATGACGCGGCCGGCCAGAGTGCCCTTGGACTTCTGCGACAGCCCCATGATCTTTGCGGCGGTGGCGCCGACATCGGCGTTGCTGACGGGCAGGGCGTCGACATAGCCTGACTTGAAGTCCGGCCCGATCGCCGCGGTGAAGTTCAGGGTATCGCCGCGCGAGAAGCTGCCATGCATGCCCTGGCCCTGGCGCAGGATCGTGTCGGCAATCTGCACCGAGCAGTTGGTCGGCTCTTCGCACCCCGATGACCAGGAGCGGAAGTTGACCACGATCGACGGATGCGGCGTCACGGCCTTGCCCTTGAGACCGAGTTGCGACATCGGCAGAGTGCCGGGGAAGTTGCCAAGTTCGTCATCGACGAAGATGCCGCTGACATAGTCCTGCTCCAGCAGCGCCTTGATGGTGCGATCGGCGAGCTTGCGGTCCTTGCTCGGAATATAGATCAGGTCCGATCCGCCGTTGGTGGCGATCACCAGATCGGGCTTGGTGGGGTCTTTGCCCAGTACACCGTTGCCGGCCTTGGGATGGGCATTATCGGCGACGGGCGCGTTCTTGTTGTTGGGATCGAACAGCGGCAGGTTCAGCGCCTTCCCGAGATCGATCGCGAGGAAGCCCATGGGCAGGAAATCCTTCGGCGTATCGTCATAGGAGACTTTCGCCGAAGGGCTGGTCTTGCTTTCCTTCGATATCGTCGAGAAGCCGTGGTCGGAGGAGACGATGATGTTGGTCGAGGCGGTGAGGCCGAGTTCGTCCAGCGCCTTGCGCAGCTGCGCCAGATTGTTGTCGGCGTTCTTGATGCCGGCCATCGAGGTCGGTCCGTTGATTCCAGGTGTGATGGTGTTGAGGCTGTCGCCGGTATTGTGCTGGCTGCCGTCGGGATCGCGCGACCAGAACACCAGCACGAACGGCTTGTTGCGCGCCTTGAACATCGGCAGCACGACCTTGGCCGCGACGTCGGCCATATAGGCCTGCTGCGCGACATTGGCCGACGTGGTGCCCGGTGTCTTGGCGTCGCCGGCCTTGCTGTTGTCGCCGCGTGGGGTCGTCACCAGTGGGAGCCCGGCCTTGGTCAGCGCTTCCTTCATCTCGTCGGACAGCGGAACGCCATTCTTGCCGCCGGTGGAATCGTCGATCACGATGCTGTTCTTGCCGCGATCGGTATGGTCGAACAGCAGGGTCGGGCCGAGCTTGCCGATCGCGGCGGTCGAGAAACCTTTCGCGCGCGCCATCTTCAGGATGGTTTCTTCGTTGAGGTAGTCACCGTTGAAATGGTCGTCGATATCGGCGAGTACGGCGTCGTTTTCGATGAAGGGGACGACGGTGTCGCCGGCCGGCACCGAGGAATAGCCGGTATAGATCGTGTTCGAGAAGGTGCCGGTGTCGCCGAGATAATGGCCGCTGGCCATCGCCGAACCGTTCGCCATGGTGAAGGTCGGAAACAGCGAATGCGAATTCTTGAAGTTGACACCCTTGTCGCGGATCTCGGCCATCGCGGGCGCGGTCTGCGGCGTCACGATGCGCCCACGCAAACCGTCCGGCACGAACAGGATCAGGTTGCGCGGCGAGGCGTTTTGCGCCGAGGCTGCGCCTGCGGTCAACGTGATCAGGCTGGCGGACAACAACACCATGGTGCGGCGCATCGGATTTTCCTCCGTCAGAAGAGTCTCGGCAGGTAGCCGTCGCCCCCGTTTAGTTTTGATCTGCGACAGGATTGTTACAGGGAATCCGGTGCGGTCAACCGGCTTTCGCTCCCGGCGCGCCGGGAGGCAGCGCTGTTGGCCGCTTGAGCCGAGTCAGCGACAACCGGACACGGTTGTCGCCATTGGCCGTTCGCCGGATTGTTCGCTAAGGTGAACTCAAATACAAGGTTCGCCAAAACCCGGTTGGGAAGTGCGACGAGGGAGGATTGATGTTCAAGCGGTTTCTGACGGCGGCCTTCACGAGCCTCGCCTTTACGGGCCTTGTTCTTTCCAGCAGCGCGTCGGCGCAGGAACGCACCATCACCGTCGCATCGACGACATCGACGGAACAATCGGGGCTGTTCGGCCATTTGCTGCCGCGCTTTACGGCGGCGAGCGGGATCGCGGTCAAGGTCGTCGCCGTCGGCACCGGACAGGCGCTCGACATCGGCCGGCGCGGCGATGCTGACGTGGTGTTCGTGCACGACAAGGTCGCGGAAGAGAAATTCCTCGCCGAGGGCTTTGGCGTGAAGCGGTTCGACGTGATGTACAATGATTTCGTGGTGATCGGGCCGAAGGCCGATCCGGCGCGCATTGCCGGGGCTAAGGATGTGGCGGAAAGCCTGCAGAAGATCGCCGCGGCCAAGGCCGCCTTCGTGTCGCGCGGCGACCGCTCCGGCACGCATGAGGCGGAGCTGCGGCTCTGGAAGGTCGCGGGCGTCGATCTCGCCGCGGCCAAAGGCGACTGGTATCGCGAAATCGGCCAGGGCATGGGTGCGGCGCTCAACATGGCGTCGTCCTCCAACGCCTATCTGATTTCGGACCGCGGCACCTGGCTTGCGTTCAAGAACCGCGGCGAACTGGCGATCCTGACCGAAGGCGACAAGCGGCTGTTCAACCAGTATGGCGTGATGCTGGTCAATCCGGCCAAGCATTCCGGCGTCAAGGCCAAGGATGGCCAGGCCTTCATCGACTGGCTGATTTCGCCTGCGGGACAAGCTGCTATTACCGACTACAAGGTCGGCGGCGAGCAGCTATTTTTTACCAGCGCCACCAACTAGCAGGAACGCCACCGTACTGATGGTGACGCTGATCGACACCAGGATCAGCCCGAGCCCGAGCGCGAGCGACAATTCGCCCTTGCTGGTTTCGAGCGCGATCGTGGTGGTCATGGTCCTGGTGTAGCCGCGAATATTGCCGCCGACGACGATGATGGCGCCGACCTCGGCAATCGCGCGGCCGAAGGCGGCGAGAAACGCCGTCAGCAGCGACGCGCGGCCGAGCGCGAACAGCAACGCCAGGCTGCGAAGGCCGGAAAGCCCGTCGGTGCGGGCGAGATCGGCATATTCGGCCCACAGCAACGACGCCGGGCGATGAACCAACGAAATCACGATCGGCACGGTGAGGATCACCTGTGCGATGATCATGGCAGACGGCGTGAACAACAATCCGGCAAAGCCGAGTGGTCCGGACCGCGAGAGTAGCAAATAGATCACCAGTCCAGCGACGACCGGCGGCAGGCCGAGCAGCGCGTTGGCGAGCACGATTGCGGCCTGCCGACCCCGAAACCGGCTGATCGCGAGCCAGGCGCCGAGCGGCGCGCCGATCGCGAGCGCGATCAGGCTCGCCGTCAAGCTGACCCGCAGCGACAGCCAGACGATGCCGAGCAATTCGGCATCGAGGCTGCCGATCAGCCCAAGGGCCGCGGCGACGGAGTGGGTGAAATCGTTCATCAGGGCCTGACAGGCGAGGAGCGCTTAATCCCTGTTATTTCCTGCCATCCGATTCGAGGCAATGAACCGGGGAATGAGGGCCCCGGCCGGGACATGTGCCGGCCGTAAAAATACCAGCCGCCACAAATGTTTCCCGCCCCGGTGCAGCCGTAAGCAAACGTTTAGCCGCGGGCGGTAAAATACGGGTGAACTCCTTCCATATTAACCACCGGTTAATCATGCGCCTGTTGCCGATGAGCCCCGACAAGTCCTGGCGTTCAATCAAGGCGCAATGGAAGAAGGATGCTGAAAGCGTCGGCGAGGATTTTTCCACGTTTTCGAGCGGCAGCTATGCTGCTTTCGACACCCTGACCAAGGACGGCGACAACCCGAGCCTGCATTGCTTGTCAGACGGCGAGCGGATCCATGCGGCCTGCCAGGTCAGCCGCTTGATGATGAGCAAGTTTCCGACCCCGATCCTGCGCGCGCGTTTTGTCGTGGTGTCGCCGCTCTACGAACTCGGCGTGGCCGACGCCGCCCAGTACGCCCAGACCATGGTGGCGCTGTTCTGCGGCATCGTCTGGCTGTCGCGGGATACGATGTCTGCCGGTCATATCCGCTTCTTCCTCAAGAGCCCAGGCGATGCGCAGTTCTTCGCGGCGCTGCGGGTCGTGACCGAGCTTTCGCCGTTCTCGGCCTTCTCGATCGACGGATCCCTGATCGAGTGCTCTTTCAAAGAGGCGGAAGTTCCGGAAACCATGGAAATGGCGTGATCCGGAAAGCCCTGCTTTAACCTTGCGATAACTGATTTTGCTAACGCCCCCTTGGGTTGTGTTCCCTTACAACAAGCCGCTGTGGGGACAAGGGAAATGCCGGGTAGTTCATCTCAGGGCGTGATCGCGCGGAGCGTGCTGTGGCCAATGGCCGGCGCGCTGTCGCGGATACGCCTGGGCGTGGTCCAGTGGCTCATTCTGTGCGCCGCGGCGATGGTGGTCGCGATTATGGTCGGCACCGGCTATTTCGCACTGCAATTCCGCGAGCGCGCGCTCGAGGTTGCCGAGCGCGAACTCAACAACACCGCGCTGTTGCTGTCGCGCCATTTCGACCAGCAGCTCAGCGATCTCCAGCACGTGCATGACGACGTCGTCTCCTACATGCGGGCCGACCAGGTCGCCACGTCGGACGAGTTCGAAAAGAAGATGTCGACCTTGAGCGCGCATGAGATGCTGCGCTCCAAGCTGGCGTCGCTGCCACATGTCGGCGGCTTGAACCTGTTCAACGCCAAGGGCTGGCTGATCAATTCCTCCGAGATGTGGCCGGTAGCCGATATCAACATTCAGGACCGCCACTACTTCCAGGAATTCACGTCGGGGAAACCGACGCCCGACGTGATCGTCGAGCCGGTCATCAGCAAGGTCACGAAAGTCTGGACCACGGTGTTCGCGCGCAAGATCGTCGACCGCAATGGCGAGATCATCGGCTTTGCCAGCCGCGGCGTCGAGCCGACGCATTTCGAGGATTTCGTCGGGTCGCTGGCGCTGAACGGCGACACCGCGATCTCGATGATCCACCGTGACGGCACCATCATCGCGCGCTATCCGAAAGACGCCAAACTGGTCGGCCAAAGCGTCGCCAAATCGCCGTCGTTTCAGCGCGCGCTCGCCCTCAACGGCAATATCTCGGGACGTTTCAAGAGTTCGGCGCAGAGCGAGGACAAGGTCGGTGCGGTTCGTTCGCTGGTGCACTTTCCGATCCTGATCGTCGCGACCACCAAGACCGAGACCGCGCTCGCCGACTGGCGGGCGCAGACCAAGCTGCAGTTCTGCGCG
The DNA here is from genome assembly GCA_050726155.1 of Bradyrhizobium sp. Lineage (GTDB taxonomy): Bacteria > Pseudomonadota > Alphaproteobacteria > Rhizobiales > Xanthobacteraceae > Bradyrhizobium. Next base: position 1,993 of record JBOHIT010000716.1, on the reverse strand, counting down.
GCGGCGCTCGCGATCGTCGTCGTCGTCATCATGATCTTCCTGATCGTGCGCCAGTTGCGCCGCCAGCATGCGGCCGCCCAGCACAGGCTGTCGGAGAAGACCCAGCATCTGGACACCGCCATCAACAACATGACCCAGGGGCTGCTGCTGTTCGATGCTTCGGGCCGCCTGGTGATCTGCAACCAGCAATATATCGACCTGTTCGGCGTATCGCCCGACATCGTCAAGCCGGGGTGCCATCTGCGCGACCTGATCCTGCACCGCCAGCAGCAGGGCACTTTTGTCGGTGACGTCGACGCCTATTGCGCGAGATTCCTCAATCCCAGCGACGACGGCGTCCGTATCACGGAGACGATGACGCCGGACGGACGCACGATCCAGCTGATCTACCAGCGTTCGCCGGACGGCGGCTGGGCGACGACGCTTGAAGACGTGACGGAGCGGCGGCGTGTCCAGGCCAGGATCCAGCACCTCGCCCATTACGACGCGCTGACCAATCTGCCGAACCGCACGCTGTTCCAGCGCCACGCGGAGGCGCTGCTCGGGGAATTCGAAGGCGCGCCGTTCGCGATCCTCTACATCGACATCGACGAGTTCAAGCGCATCAACGATTCGCTCGGGCATCTGATCGGCGACGAATTCCTCAAGGGCGTCGCGGATCGGCTGCGCCAGTCGGTCGGACCCGATGATTTCATTGCGCGCCTTGGCGGCGACGAGTTCGCGGTCGTGCAGCCTAACGTCACTTGCGATGATGACGTCCGGGTTCTGGTTGGACGGGTTTACGATGGTCTGCGCACACCGTTCGATTGCCACGGCCATCGCCTCTCCAGCGACGCCAGCATTGGCGTCGCCATCGCGCCACGTCATGGCACCGATCTGTTCGGCCTGTTGAAGAGCGCCGATCTGGCGATGTATGCGGCGAAGGCGGCGGGCCGCCGGACCTATCGCTTCTTCGAACCGTCGATGGAAAAGCAGGCCAACCTGCGCCGCGAACTCGAGAGCGATATGCGCGCCGCGCTGGTCGAGGGCGAATTCGAGCTGCACTACCAGCCGCTGGTCGATTTGCGCAACGACGAGGTCAAGGGCTGCGAAGCGCTGATACGCTGGCGGCATCCGCTGCGCGGCATGGTTTCGCCGGCCGATTTCATTCCCGTTGCCGAGGATACCGGCCTGATCGAGGAGATAGGGCAGTGGGTGTTGCGGACCGCCTGCGCTGAAGCCGCCACCTGGCCCGCGCATGTGCGCATCGCCGTCAACGTCTCGCCGATCCAGTTCCGGTCGCAATCGTTGCCACTGAAGGTCGCAGCGGCGCTGGCCGAGACCGGGCTCGATCCGCGCCGGCTGGAGCTCGAGATTACGGAGGCGGTTTTGATCGCCGACGATGACGCAGCGCTGGTTGCGCTGAATCAACTGCGCGCGCTCGGGGTCCACATCGCGCTCGACGATTTCGGAACCGGCTATTCCTCGCTGCAATATCTGCAGCGCTTCCCGTTCGACAAGATCAAGATCGACCGCAGTTTCGTCAAGGAAGTCACCCGCAATTCAAGCTCGGCCTCGATCATCAAGGCGGTGGTCAGCATCGCTGCCGACCGCAACATGATCACGACGGCCGAAGGCGTCGAGACCTTGCAGCAGCGCGAAACCGTACAGAACCTGGGCTGCACGCAGATGCAGGGCTATCTGTTCAGCGCGGCGCGCCCGGCGCATGAAATCCGTGCGCTGCTGGCCTCGTGCCACACTGCCGTCGAGCATGCGGCGTAACGCCCACCCGCCGGCTTCAGCTAGTGCCGCGCCTCCGAAATCGCCTTCCTCAGGATGCGCGACAGCGACTCGACCGAATAGGGTTTCTGGATCAGTTCGAAGCCGCGATGGGCGTTTTCCGCCAGCACGTTGCTGTAACCGCTGGTCAGCACCACGGGCAGGCCCGGATAACGATCGCGAATGACGCCGGCCAGTTCGACCCCGTTCATGCCGGGCATGATGACATCGGAGA
>JBOHIT010000715.1:0-5128 GCA_050726155.1 Bradyrhizobium sp. | reverse complement strand
AAGTAAGACGGCCCCAGCACACCGGGGGTAAGCGTGCAGAGACACGTTGCGGGCTCGGCGGTGCTGTTTGTAAAGCCGTGGACGACGCCGCGCTTGATGAAGACACTCTCGCCTGATGCCAAATTGATGTCCTGGCCATCGATGCGCCAGGTTGTCGTTCCCGTCAGGCCATAGATGATTTCGTCCCAATTCTCGTGATAATGCGGCACCGGCATGCGGGCATTCGGCTGCAACGTCATCTCGAACATATCGAGACGGCCTCCGGTGTCATCCTTGCTGTGCAAGAACTTCAGCCGCAGCGTGCCCATATCAATCAATTCCGACATGATTCTTCCTCTTTGCGTGAGCAACGTTACACGTTGCACCGCGTCCGGGACATGCCATTCACCCCCGCCCCACCGTGCACTCGATCTGGCCGTGCGGCTCGTCGGTCGGCAGGAACACGTCGTTGTTGTTATCGAGCCCGAACGCCGACAGGTTGATCGGGATGAAATGCATGTTCGGGCAGGCCATGCTGATTTCGGAAATTTCCGGCACCGCCGCCAGCGCCGCCTCGCCCATCCGGTAGAGGCTGTCCTGCACGCTCCTGCTGTAGGTCATCGAAAACACTTCCAGCACGGTGTCGAGAATCCTGCTGTTGGCCGCGGGATAGTTCGAAGGCTTGCCCGACCATTTCCACGACGCCACCATGCTGGTCGCGCACATCCGGTCGGCGGTCGGCGGAATGGTCGTATAGCCGTCCTTGACGTAATTCTCCCAGCCCGATTGCGTCGACTTCATGAAGGTAAAACCGTCGACACCCGACGACATCGTCGTCGCGCCGCCCCGGACGGACGATACTTCCACGGTCGGCTTGCCGTTGCTGTCGAGCACGAAACTATGCGGATGCGGCTTGCCGCCGAAACTGAGCCGGCTCCATTTGGTCTCGTGCACGGTGAGCGCGACGGAGGCTATCTGCGGATAGGTGTCGAGGTATTTTTTGGCCAGCACCTGGCAGAATTCCTCGGTGCAGAGGTCGGTGTTCTCACGCGCCACGACATTGACGACGTTCTTGATGGTGTCGGTCGAGACCGAGGTCGAATTGTCGCCGTGGGTATAGGCCGGCGCAAAGTCGCCCTCCATCATCGCCTTGACGTTGAGCTGGCTGACCTCCTGGCGGTCGCCGTCGCGATGGATGCGCATCACGCGGACGCGGCCCTTTCCGTATCTGTTTTTGATCAGCGGCACGTCGGAGCCTCCAGTTCAGCCGGTAATTTTCTCGGGACTATGGACACCCGATATGGTCCAATATTGAGCAACGTTCGTGCCATTGAGCAAGCGCCTGGAGAGGCTGCTTCGGGAAAGCAAGCGTCTGGCACGCGCCTTGTATCGGTTTGAACGGGCCGGGGGGCCCGCCAAAAGGGGGCTCAGCCATGACAACGACCAGCGAAATTCATCCGGTCGACCAGACGCTGCCGGCGCCACGGCTACTCGCGCTCGGCCTGCAGCATGTACTGGTCATGTATGCCGGCGCGGTCGCGGTGCCCCTGATTATCGGCCGGGCACTGAAATTGCCCCCTGAGGACGTCGCCTTCCTGATCTCGGCCGACCTGTTCGCCTGCGGCCTCGCTACCCTGGTGCAATGTCTCGGCTTTCCCGGAGTCGGCATCCGGCTGCCCGTGATGATGGGGGTGACGTTCGCGTCGGTTGGCCCGATGCTGTCGATGGCCGCCGCACCCGATGTCGGCCTGCTCGGCATCTACGGCTCCGTCATCGCTGCCGGAATCTTCGGCATCATTGCCGCGCCCTTCATCAGCCGGCTGCTGCCGCTGTTTCCTCCGGTTGTCACCGGAACCATCATCCTGGTGATCGGCATCTCGCTGATGCGGGTGGGCATCAACTGGGCTGGTGGCGGCCTGCCGACCCTGACCAGGGTGATCGACGGCGTTCCCGGCGCCTTCCCCAATCCCAATTATGGCCAGTTGCAGGGGCTCGGCATCGCATTGTTCGTGCTGCTGGTCATTCTCGCGCTGATCAAATGGGGCACCGGCTTCGTCGCCAATGTGGCCGTGCTGCTCGGCATCATCGCCGGCGCGCTGCTCGCCAGCGTGTTCGGCATCATGCATTTCGAAAAAGTCGTGGCGGCGCAATGGGGTGCGCTGGTGATTCCGTTCCGTTTCGGCATGCCGACGTTCCATCTGGTGCCGATCATTACCATGTGCATCGTGATGATCGTGGTCATGATCGAATCGCTCGGCATGTTCCTGGCGCTCGGCGAGATCACCGGCAAGAAAGTCGATCGCGACGCGCTGACCCGCGGCCTGCGCGCCGACGGCGTCGGGACTTTCCTGGGCGGCATCTTCAATACGTTTCCCTACACTTCCTTCTCGCAGAATGTCGGGCTCGTCAGCGTCACCGGCGTGCGCTCGCGCTGGGTCACGATCACCGGCGGCGCCATCATGCTGCTGCTCGGACTGCTGCCGAAGATGGCCGCATTGGTCGAGGCGGTGCCGCTGGTCGTGCTCGGCGGCGCCGGGCTCGTGATGTTCGGCATGGTGGCCGCGACCGGCGCGCGCATTCTCGCTACAGTGGATTTTAGGAATAACCAGTTCAACCTGTTCGTGGTCGCGATCTCGGTCGGCTTCGGCATGATCCCGCTAGTAGCGCCGAATTTCTTCAAGAACCTGCCACACGACCTGCATCCGCTGCTGGAGTCCGGCATCCTTCTTTGTGCGCTGGTCGCGGTGGTACTGAACGCCTTCTTCAATGGCATCGGCAGCAGGGCGGCGGCGGAAGCGGACGCCGCAGCGGCGGCGTCATCGGCGCAGCATGTGTGAGGATTGATGTAGGATGGGTTTCGCTTCGCTCTACCCATCCTACGACTTAGCGAAACTCTAACTTCCCCGATACGTCGCGTAGCTCCACGGCGTGACCAGTAATGGCACGTGGAGGTGGCCTTCGGGATCGCTGACCGAAAAGTGCAACGGAATCTGGTCGAGGAACGGCGGGTCCGACATCGGCACATTACGTCCGGCAAAATATTCGCCGACGCGAAACATCAGCTCGTAACGCCCGATCGGCACCGGTCGGCCGCCGATCAGCGGCTGATCGGTGCGGCCATCGCTGTTGGTGACCGCGCGCGCGATCACGCGGGGCTCGCCGAGATCGGACAATTCAGTGAGCACGACGGAAATTCCGGCTGCAGGCTTGCCGCTGTGGGTATCCAGCACATGGGTCGACAGCCGCCCGTAAACGGCGAGCTTGTCGTCCGCCGCTACCAGCTGGTCGAGGCGCAGGGCCGCGATCCGGTATATTTCCGCGAGTGAGACCTGCGCCTCGGTCCTGGCATCGTTCGGCAACCGGCGTTCGAAATCGCGCAGGATGGAATCCCGGGTCTGCCGACGCGCGCAAACGATATAGGGGAAGCCGAACTTGGCGCGGTAAGCATTATTGACCCGCTCGAACGCCTCAAATTCGGCATCCGACAACCGGTCAAGGCCGACGCTGTTCTGCTCGTGTGTGGATTCGGCCGTGAGCCCAGCGGCACGCTGGGTCTTGTTGGCGAGATCGGGGTGCGCCTGGATCAGCGCCAGGCGAATGTCGGCCGGCGCGCGATCGACCACCGCCTTCATCGCGTCGAACAGCGCCTTGACGCTGATGAACGGCCGCGCCGCCGCCGCCTGTTCGGCGATCCATGGCGAATACTCGAAGATGTTGCCGAGCGCCTTGACGAACTCGTCCTTGCTGGCCGTGTTGAGATCGGAAAGTTTTGTCGACATTCCCTGACCTATCCGATATCAGCGGCATGTTCGGCGAGATGGCCGAGGTTGGCGTGGAAATGCTGCGCGATCTGCAGCCGCGTCGGCACCCAGACGCGGTCATGCTTCAAGATGTAATCGAGGAACCGCATCAGCGACGCCGCGCGGCCGGGACGGCCGACGACGCGGCAGTGCAGGCCGACCGACATCATCTTCGGCGCGGTCGCGCCTTCCGCGTACAGCACGTCGAAACTGTCCTTCAAATAAGTGAAGAACTCATCGCCGCCGCCAAAGCCTTGCGGGTTCACAAAGCGCATGTCGTTGGCGTCGAGCGTGTAGGGAATGACCAGATGCGGCGGCAAGGCGCCTGACTTGATCCAGTAGGGCAAATCATCGGCATAGGAATCGCAGAGATACAGCAGGCCGCCGGCCTCCATCAACAACCGCAGCGTATTGATCGAGGAGCGGCCGGTGTACCAGCCGAGCGGACGCTGCCCCGTAGCCTCGGTGTGAACGCGGATCGCCTCGGCGATCTCCCAGCGCTCTTCGGCTTCCGACATGTCCTTGTGCTCGACCCATTTCAGGCTGTGGCTGGCGATATCCCAGCCCGCTTCCTTCATCGCGGCGACCACTTCGGGATTGCGCTTCAGCGCGGTCGCAACGCCGAACACCGTGGTCGGCAGCTTGCGTTCGGTGAACATCCGCCACAACCGCCAGAAGCCGGCGCGCGAGCCGTATTCGAACATCGATTCGATATTGGCGTGGCGCTGGCCTGGCCAGGGCTGCGCGCCCAATACGTCCGACAGGAACGCTTCGGAGGCGCGATCGCCGTGCAGGATGTTGTTCTCGCCGCCCTCTTCGAAATTCACCACGAACTGCACGGCGACCCGCGCATTGCCAGGCCAGCGCGGATCGGGCGGGTTGCGGCCGTAGCCGCGGAGATCGCGGGGGTAACCGGGCTTCGTCACCTAGACTTCCTCGAACCGGATTTTTTGCGCGCCCTTCCACAGCACGGTCTTGCCGAAGGCGGTGAGGTTCTCCAGCCCCGAGGTCAGGGTGATGAAATGGTTGCCGGCGAGCTGGCCCATCTTGCTGGCGAAATGCACGCCGCCATAAGCGAGCAGGATTTCGGTCTCGCTGATGCCGCCGGGATAGAGGATGATCTGGCCCGGCGCCGGGTAGCTGGTGTGGTTCTCATAGGAGACGCCGAAATCGAGATCGCCGAGCGGCATCCAGACGCCCTCGCCGCTCCAGCGGACATGGATCGCCTGGCTCTCGAACGGCATCGCCTTGCGAAAGGCGGCAACCGTCTTGGGCGCCAGTTGCTCTTCAAACCGGGCCTCAAACGTGAAGTCGCCGGCGCGGACAATCAATTGGCTCATCGTCTGTTC
>JBOHIT010000714.1:0-12468 GCA_050726155.1 Bradyrhizobium sp. | reverse complement strand
GCAGATGGACCTTGCGATATTTTCCGACAATCTTGGCGGATCTGTCCGTAAGGATACAGGTGTTGAAGTGACGTCCGTCAGGCGTCAGTTCGGCGTATCCAAAGCTCATGGCCATCTGATGCCGGGCGGCGCGCTCGAACAGCGGCATCGTCACCGCATTGGGCATCTCGCGTTCAAACCAGGTATCGACCTCGGCCTGCTCGGTCATGTACCAGCGCGGAAAGAAGGTGGTGAGCGCGAGTTCCGGATAGACGATCAGGTCGGCATTCCTGGCCTTGGCCTCATCCATCAGCGCGATCATGCGCTTCACCACAGCCTCGCGGCTCTCGGCCTTCTGAATCGGGCCCAGTTGGGCGGCAGCTACATTGATCACGCGCATGAACAGCTTTCTGGGTGGTTCCGCCTAGGGCTGCGCCGTACAAAAATAAAGCAATTCGCGCATCCTTCAGGCGAGTTTCCGGGTCGGTTAGCGAGCGATTAGAGTTTTGCTTCGCTGTGATGTCAATTCCCGAAGGAAGTTATTGCCGGCCCAACGTCAGCGCCGCTGATTGTAGACGTCCAGACACACCGCGCCGAGCAGCACCAGGCCCTTGATGACCTGCTGGTAGTCGATCCCGATACCGAGGATCGACATGCCGTTGTTCATCACCCCCATGATCAAAGCGCCTATCACGGCACCCGCGACGCGCCCGACGCCGCCATAGGCCGAGGCGCCGCCGATGAAGCAAGCGGCGATGACGTCGAGTTCGAAGCCGGCACCGGCCTTCGGTGTCGCGGTGTTGAGCCGTGCCGCGAACACGAGACCGGCGAGCGCCGCCAGCACCCCCATGTTGACGAAAGTGAGGAACGTCAGCCGCTCGGTCTTGATCCCCGAAAGTTTTGCGGCTTTCTCATTGCCCCCGACCGCATAGATCTGCCGGCCGATGGTGGTGCGCGCGGTGACGAAACCATAGAGCGCGATCAGGGCGATCATGATCACCAACACGTTGGGCAACCCGCGATGTGAGGCGATCAGATAGGTGAAATAGAGCACCACGCCGAACAGGACCGCGTTCTTGAGCGCAAAGAAAGCGGTGGGCTCGACCTCGACGCCGTGGCTGGCACGGCGGGCGCGAGTGGTGACGCTGACATAGACCAGACCAAGCGCCAGCACGGCGCCGATCAAGAGCGAGGTGGGGTTGAGCGCACCGGGAAACAATTCCGGAATGAATCCGGAGGAAAGTTTCTGGAACGTCGGCGAGAACGGACCGACAGACTGGCCCTGCAGCACCGCAAGCGCCAGCCCCTTGAACACCAGCATCCCGGCCAGCGTGACGATGAAGGACGGGATCTTGAAATAAGCCACCCAATAGCCCTGCGCCGCGCCGATCAGGCCGCCGAGCGCGAGGCAGATAATGGTGGCCGGAATGAAATGCATCTCGTAGCGCACCATCAGCACTGCGGCGATCGCGCCGATGAAGCCCGCCACCGAGCCGACGGAAAGATCGATGTGCCCGGTCACGATCACCAGCAGCATGCCGAGCGCCATGATCACGATGTAGCTGTTCTGCAGCACCAGATTGGTGAGATTGAGCGGGCGCAGCAGCGTGCCGTCCGTGACGAACTCGAAAAACAGCATGATCGCGAACAGCGACAACAGCATGCCGTATTCCCGCAGATTGGCCTTGAGGAAACCCGCATGCTTCGGCGCTTTCTTTGGCGCTTCGGCAAGTGTTGCGGTCTTGTCGCTCATGAACGTGCCTCTCCCGCCAGCTTCTCTTCCAGCCTGCTTTCCAGATTTCGATCGACCAGCCGCTCGCCCCGGCGCACGATGACCCGCATGATTTTCTCCTGCGTCGCCTCCGCGTGGTCGAATTCGCCGACGAAGGCGCCCTCGTTCATGACGCAGATGCGGTCGCAGATCCCCAATAATTCCGGCATCTCCGAAGAGATCACGATGACCGCCTTGCCGGCATCGGCGAGCTCGTTGATGATCGTGTAGATCTCGTATTTGGCGCCGATGTCGATACCGCGCGTCGGTTCATCCAGGATCAGGATTTGGGGATCGGTGAACAGCCATTTCGACAGCACCACCTTTTGCTGGTTGCCACCCGACAGAGTCCCGGCGGTCTGATATACGTCGGAAGAACGGATGTGCATCCGATTGCGGTATTCGTTCGCCACCTGCAATTCCCTGATGTCATCGATGACGCGATTGGCCGAAACAGCGCCCAGATTGGCCAGCGTGATGTTCTTGCGCACGTCGTCGGCGAGCAGCAGGCCGAGTTGTTTGCGGTCCTCGGTGACGTAAGCGAGCCCGGCGTCGATCGCGCGGCTGACCGTCGAGAGGTCGACTTCGCGGCCATGCATCAGCGCGCGGCCGGAGATCTTGCGGCCCCAGGAGCGGCCGAACAGGCTCATCGCGAACTCGGTACGCCCGGCCCCCATCAATCCGGCGATTCCCACGATCTCGCCGCGACGGACCTGGAAGTCGACATTCCTGATGACCTGCCGCTCGGCATGCAGCGGATGATAGACCGACCAGTTCTCGACCTTGAACACCACCTCGCCGATCTCAGGCTCCCGCTTCGGGAAGCGATGCTCGAGGTCACGGTCTACCATCTTGCGGATGATACGATCCTCCTCGAACCCGCCGGCCTCACGCTCCAGCGTATCGACGGTGCGGCCGTCGCGCAGCACGGTGATGCGGTCGGCGACGTGCGCGACTTCGTTGAGCTTGTGCGAGATCAGCACCGCGGACATACCTTGGGAGCGGAACTCGAGCAGGAGATCGAGCAATGCCGCGCTGTCGCTTTCATTGAGGCTCGCGGTCGGCTCGTCGAGGATCAGCAGGCGCACTTGCTTTGACAACGCCTTGGCTATTTCCACCAGCTGCTGCTTGCCGACCCCGATATCGGTGACCAGCGTGTCCGGCGCGTCGCCGAGCCCCACTTTCGCCAGCAGCTGCTGCGACCGCTGGTACACGGCGTCGCGATCGATCACGCCGAACCGCGACGGCGGGTTGGCGATAAAGATATTCTCCGCGATCGACAGCAATGGGATCAGCGCGAGCTCCTGATGAATGATGATGATGCCGAGCGCCTCGGAATCATTGATATCGCGAAAATGCCGCTCCGTACCGTCATAGACGATGCTGCCGTCATAGCTGCCGTGGGGATAGACGCCGCTCAGCACCTTCATCAGGGTCGATTTGCCGGCGCCGTTCTCGCCCACCAGGGCATGGATTTCGCCCTGCCTGACCGTGAAATTGACATCGTCCAGCGCCTTCACACCGGCGAAGGCTTTGCTGATGCCGCGCATGTCGAGCAGTGTCGTCATTCAGCCTCCTTAGCTCATGCAAGACGGCCGGGGCGGATGGCCCCGGCCGTCCATTGAATCATGGCCCGCTTCAGTTGATCTGTGCCTTCTTGTAATAGCCGCCGTCGATCAGGATTTTCTCCCAGTTGGTCTTGTCGACGACAACGGGCTTGAGCAGGTAGGACGGCACCACCTTCACGCCGTTCTTGTAGGTGGTGGTGTCGTTGACGGCCACGGTCTTGCCGCTCAACGCCGCGTCCACCATGTCGGCGGTGACCTTGGCGAGGTCGCGGGTGTCCTTGAAGATGGTTGAATACTGCTCGCCGCGCAGCATCGATTTGATCGAAGGCACTTCGGCGTCCTGACCGCTCACGATCGGCATCGGCATATTACCGCTGCCATAGCCGACGCCCTTGAGCGACGACAGGATGCCGATCGACAGTCCGTCGTAGGGCGACAGCACGGCATCCACCCGCTTGGTGGTGTAGAACGCGCTCAACAGATTATCCATCCGCGCCTGCGCGGTGGCGCCGTCCCAGCGCAAGGTCGAGACCTTGTCCATGCCCATCTGCTTGCTCGCAACCACGAGCTTGCCGCTGTCGATATAGGGCTGCAGCACCGACATCGAGCCGTTGTAGAAGAAGTAGGCGTTGTTGTCGTCGGGGGAACCGCCGAACAACTCGATGTTGAATGGGCCCTTGCCCTCCTTCAGCTTCAATGCGTCTTCGATGGACTGCGCCTGCAACACGCCGACCTGGAAGTTGTCGAACGTCGCATAATAGTCGACGTTGGGCGTATCGCGGATCAGCCGGTCGTAGGCGATCACGGTAATGCCCTTGTCCTTGGCCTGCTTGAGCACATTGGACAGCGTGGTGCCGTCGATCGAGGCGATCACCAGCACCTTGGCGCCCTTGGTCACCATGTTCTCGATCTGGGACAGCTGGTTCGGGATATCGTCTTCGGCGTATTGCAGATCGGTGTTGTAGCCGCGCTCCTTCAACACCTTGACGATGTTGTTGCCGTCATCGATCCAGCGCGCCGAGGCCTTGGTGGGCATGGCGATGCCGACGGTCGGCTTGCTCTGCGCAAGCGCAGGTCCCGCTAGGACGACCGAACCGAGCGCAATGGCCGATAGGACAGATTTGAGCCGTTTCATGCTTCACTCCCAGGTGTTGAGCGTACGTCGCCCGCGTTGTCGCGGTTTGCTTTTGGCGCCGGTGCGTACCGGCGCGTTGTGGCGGCCGTGGCCGATGGAGAACGGATGATCGGTCACGCAATGTGGTTCCGCAAGCCCCTCATCCGCTGCCTTGCGAGGCGATCCATTGCCTCAGTTGGCAGAAAACCGGTACAGCGATGTGTGGCGGTAGACCTGCCCCGGATCAAGCCGCGCCGACGGAAAATCCGGGCGGTTTGGTGTGTTGGGATAGACCTGCGGTTCGAGACAGAGCGCGTCAAACTGGCGGTGGACGCGGCCATACTTGCCGGTCACGGTTCCATCGAGGAAATTGCCGGAATAGAACTGCACGCCCGGCTGGTTGGTCCAGAGTTCGAGAACGCGACCCGAGCCCGGGTCTTCGACACGGGCGGCAAAGCGTGGCTCGCCGGTCACGCCCCCGCGCAGGCAGAAATTGTGATCGTAGCCCCGCCGGATCAGAACCTGTTCATACGCTTCGCGCAGGCGAGCGCCGACGGGATGAGGTTTGCGGAAATCGAACGGCGTTGCCTCGACCTTATCAGGCGCATCCAGCGGAATGCCGGCCGCGCCCACCGGCAAATAAGTATCCGCCGCAATCATGACCTGATGGTCGAGAATACCGCCTGCGGACTCGACCCCCGCGAGATTGAAGAAGCTGTGATTGGTCAGATTGACGACGGTCGGCCTGTCGGTCACCGCCGAGAATGCGACCGATAACTCTGTGCCGCCGGAAATGCGGTAGGTGATGTCGGTTTTCAATGTGCCGGGATATCCCTCTTCACCATCGGGGCTGATATAGGACAGCGTAACAAAAGGCGCGGGATCCTCACCGATTGCGGTGATGGCCCATGGCTTGCGATCGAAGCCTGATAGCCCGCCATGCAGCGCGTTGGCGCCGTCATTGGTCGGCAATTGAAATTGTTCGCCATCCAGTTCGAACGTGCCGTTCGCGATCCGGTTGGCATAACGCCCGACCGTCGCGCCGAGAAAACGCCGGACCGCGAGATAGCCTGCAAGATCATCGCGGCCGAGAACGACGTCGGCGAGACGCCCGGCCCGGTCAGGCACGAAGATGGAGTGCACCGCCGCGCCATAAGTCATCAGGCGTACCTCAAAGCCGTTGTCGCCACGCAACCGCACGGCTTCGATCGCGGACCCGTCCGGGAGATGGCCGAACACCTCGCGCGTAACCTTCGGCGATGATTGGCCTGACTGCGTCACGTCATACCTCGTTGAATGGTTCGACGTCGCGGCGCCGGCCGAGCAGGAAGGCATCGGCGACATGAACCAGTGGCGACAGATCGACATCGGACAAACCGCCCTCGATCAATTCGATGAAACGCCGATAGATGCGGCGATATTCCGATTTCTCCTCGTCAACCAGCGTGCGGTCGTCATGAATAAGGCGGCGACCGCCGGCCGAGAGCGTCAAGCGTCCGGCATCGGTCTCGACGCGGATATCCCAGGTCTGCGGACCGGTCTGCCGCCAGTCGAATTCGGCGCGGATCGCCGTATCCGCTTCGTCCGAGAAGACGAGATCGGCCGCGATCGGCGCCGCGCGGTTGCGTGGGAAGGACAGTTCGGACCTGGTCAGAAAGAATGGTCGCGGCAGGATGCGGGTGAGGATCGAGAGCGCGTTGATGCCAGGATCGAACACGCCGAGCCCGCCCGGCTCCCAGATCCAGGCCTGGCCGGGATGCCAGACCCTGACATCTTCCTTCCATTCGACGACGACCGATCTGATCTGGCGATCGGCGAGAAAGCTTCGCGCGGGTTCGACGGCCGGCGCAAAGCGGGAATGCCAGGCCGTAAACAGCGTTTGTCCGGTTTGCCGTGCAGCCGCGATCAACAGCTCAAGTTCGCTGACGGTCGCGCCCGGAGGCTTTTCGAGCAGCACATGCTTGCCGGCCTTCAACGCAGCCGCCGCCAGCGCGCATCGCACTTGCGGAGGTGTACAGATCGCAACAGCGTCTACATCAGGCGCATCATCAAGCAATCGATCGAGCGTCGCGAAATGCGCAATGCCGTCGATGCCGCCATTGGGGTCGGCCGTCGCCGCAAGCTCGATGCCGTCGGTGCCGGCAATCGCCGGGATGTGCTGATCCCCTGCGATCTTGCCGAGACCGACAATGGCGAGACGAATGGTCAATTCAGCTTTCCCAACCTGGAGAGTGAGCTACTCACTTGCCCCAGCGCAGCACGCGCGCGCCAAGCCGGTTGGCGATTTCGATCAGGCCCGCTCGCACGGCCGGATGCAGCGGCTGCAGCGGAAGGCGGACGGTTTCGTGCCTGATGACCCCGCCCTCCTTCATCAGCGCCTTGCAGGCGATCAGGCCGCACTGGCGATTCTCGTAGTTGATCAACGGCAGCCAGCGCTCGTAGGCAGCCACCGCCTCGCTGCGGCGGCCGGCGAAGTATGGATCGGTAATCTGGCGTATGCCGTCTGGGTAGCCGCCGCCGGTCATCGCACCGGTCGCACCGGCATCGAGATCGGCCATCAGCGTGATCGCCTCCTTGCCGTCCCATGGACCTTCGACCGCCGCCCCACCGAGCGCAATCAACTCCCGCAGCTTGGCGGCAGCCTGCGGCGTCTCGATCTTGAAATACGCGATATTCCTAAGCTCGCGTGCCATGCGGCCGAGGAAGGCGGCCGACAGCGGCGTGCCGGCGACCGGTGCATCCTGGATCATGATCGGTATCGAGATCGCGTCCGAAACGGTGCGGAAAAATTCGTAAATCGCGCTCTCGCCGACCCGGATGGTAGCGCCATGATAGGGCGGCATCACCATCACCATGGCAGCCCCTGCCTGCTCGGCCCGGCGTGAGCGTTCGGCGCATATGTGCGACGCGAAATGCGTCGTCGTCACGATGACGGGAACGCGGCCCGCGACGTGCTTCAGCACGGCGTCGAGTACCGTGTCGCGCTCGGCATCGGTCAACACGAACTGCTCGGAGAAATTGGCGAGGATGCACAGCCCTTGCGAGCCGGCGTCGATCATGAAGTCGACGGCGCGCTTCTGGCCATCAAGGTCGAGCCGACCGTCGCCGTCGAACACCGTCGGTACGACCGGGAAGACGCCCTTGTAGGGCCGCTGCAGCGTGGGGCTCGCCATGGCCATCCTCCGTTTTGCCTCAGCCGGCCGCGCCGGGCAACGCAGAGAATGTCGACTAAGGCATTAATTTCGTTGATATTTTTACCCGCCGCCGATCCTATCGTGGATTGGAACGGCTGGCAAATTTAGCGTAAGCAACCGCCAGCCGCGCGGCGCCGAGCCGACGCGATAAGTCAGCTCGGCATGCTTGAGAAGACAACGCTTCTGTCATCGCAATAATGAACACGACTGCTACATCATTTCCCCGCTTCGACCTCGTTGAACGCCTCGCGCGCATTTCGGAACGCGTCGATTCCCGAGGGGATGCCGCAGTAGACACCGACCTGAAGCAGGATTTCCTTGATCTCGTCCTTGGTCACGCCGTTCTTGAGGGCGCCCTTGACGTGCAACTTCAGTTCATGCGGACGACCCAACGCGCCGAGCATCGCGAGATTCACGATGCTGCGGGTGCGGCGATCCAGTCCCGGCCGGGTCCACAACGCGCCCCAGCAGAATTCGGTCGACCATTCCGCCATCGTCCGGGTGAATTCGTCGGCACCGGCGATGGACTTGTTGACGTAGTCCTCGCCGAGCACTTCCTTGCGGACTTTCAATCCCTTGTCGAACAGCTCGCTCATGACTGGTTCCTTCTGTTATTTGAGACGCCACAGAAGGCCCTCAAGAACCCGTCCCGGTCAATCACTACAATGTCAGGCTTGGTAGATCGAGACCGTTGGCCTTGGCACATTCAATCGCGCTCTCGTAGCCCGCGTCGGCATGGCGCATGACGCCTGTCGCGGGGTCGTTCCAAAGCACCCGCTCGATGCGGCGCGCGGCCTCCGGCGTTCCGTCGGCGACGATCACCATGCCGGCGTGCTGCGAATAGCCGATGCCGACGCCGCCGCCGTGGTGTAGCGAGACCCAGGTGGCGCCGCTCGCACAGTTGAGCAGCGCGTTGAGCAGCGGCCAGTCGGACACCGCGTCCGAACCGTCGCGCATCGCTTCGGTTTCGCGGTTCGGGCTCGCCACCGAGCCGCTGTCGAGATGATCGCGGCCGATCACGATCGGCGCCTTCAACTCGCCGCGCGCCACCATCTCGTTGAACGCGAGGCCCAGCCGATGGCGATCGCCGAGGCCGACCCAGCAGATCCGTGCCGGCAATCCCTGGAACTTGATCCGTGCGCGCGCCATGTCGAGCCAGTTATGCAGATGCTTGTCGTCAGGCATCAGCTCCTTGACCTTGGCGTCGGTGCGGAAAATGTCTTCGGGATCGCCTGACAGCGCCGCCCACCGGAACGGCCCGATGCCGCGGCAGAACAACGGCCGGATATAGGCCGGAACGAAGCCGGGAAAATCGAACGCATTCTTCAATCCCATGTCCTTGGCCATCTGGCGGATGTTGTTGCCATAGTCGAGCGTGGGAATGCCCTGGGCATGAAAATCCAGCATGGCCTGGACGTGACCGACCATCGAGGTCTTGGCTGCGGCCTCAACCGTTTTCGGATCGGCTTCACGTTTCGACGCCCATTCACCGAGTGTCCATCCCTTCGGCAGGTAGCCGTTGATCGGATCGTGCGCGCTGGTCTGGTCGGTGACGATGTCGGGCCTGACGCCGCGGCGCACCAGTTCCGGAAAAATATCGGCGGCGTTGCCGAGCAGGCCGACCGAGACCGGCTTTTTGCTTTGCGCGGCGTCGGCCATGATCGCGAGCGCCTCATCAAGCGTGCCGGCCTGCCGGTCGAGGTAACCCGTGCGCAGCCGCATCTCGATGCGGCTCGGCTGGCACTCGACCGCAAGCATCGAGGCTCCGGCCATCGTCGCTGCCAGCGGCTGAGCGCCGCCCATGCCGCCGAGGCCGGCGGTGAGGATCCATTTGCCCGCGAGACTGCCGCCGTAGTGACGTCGCCCCACCTCGACAAAGGTTTCATACGTCCCCTGCACGATGCCCTGGCTGCCGATGTAGATCCAGGACCCCGCCGTCATCTGCCCGAACATCATCAGGCCCTGCTTGTCGAGCTCATTGAAATGATCGAGCGTCGCCCAATGTGGCACCAGGTTCGAATTCGCAATCAGCACGCGCGGCGCATCGGGATGGGTGCGGAAAACGCCGACCGGCTTGCCGGATTGCACGACCAGCGTCTGGTCGCCATCGAGCTTGCGCAATGCCGTCACGATCCGATCGAAACTGTCCCAGTCGCGGGCGGCGCGGCCGATGCCGCCATAGACGACGAGTTCGCTCGGCCGTTCGGCAACATTCGGATCGAGATTGTTCATCAGCATGCGAAGCGGCGCTTCCGTGAGCCAGCTCTTGGCGCTGATCTCGGACCCGCGCGGCGATCGGATGACACGGTCGTTGTCGAGGCGGCGGTTCATGACAAAGGACCTTCCTTGGCAAGGTTTGGAAACGGGTTGGTGTTGAGTTCCGACGTCGCGGCTGACGGCAATGTGCCGGCGGCGACCAACACCGTTGCCTTCGCGATATCGTCGGCCATGTAACGATCGCCGCCGAGCGCCGGCACCTGCTCGCGCAGCACGGCAATGACGGCCGCAAGCGCCGGGCTGGTCGTATGCGGCGCGCGAAGGCCGATGCCTTGCGCCGCAACCAGAAGTTCGATGCCGAGAATGGTCGCAAGATTGTCCGCCATGTCAGACAACCGGCGTGCGGCGTGCGCGGCCATCGACACATGATCTTCCTGGTTGGCGCTGGTCGGCGTCGAATCAATCGAGCAGGCCGCGGCGCGCTGCTTGTTCTCGGCATAAAGTGCGGCGGCCGTCACTTCGGCAATCATGAAGCCGGAATTGATGCCGGGCTCCGGGGTCAGGAACGGCGGCAACCCGAAATTCAGCGCTGGGTCAACGAGCGTCGCGATGCGCCGCTCGCTGATCGCGCCGATTTCGGACAAGGCCAGCGCAATCTGGTCCGCGGCAAACGCGACCGGCTCGGCGTGAAAGTTTCCACCCGAGACGATCTCTCCGGTCTCGACCAGCACCAGCGGATTGTCCGTGACCGCGTTGGCTTCGATCGTCAAGGTGCGGGCGGCCTGCATCAGAAGATCAAGCGCGGCACCGGCCACCTGCGGCTGGCAACGCAGGCAATAGGGATCCTGCACCCGCTCGTCGCCTTCAAGATGCGAGTTCCTGATATCGCTGCCCTCCAGCAACGCGGTCAGCGCGCTACCTGCTGCGATTTGCCCGGCATGGCCGCGCAATTGCTGGATCTCGGCGCGAAACGGCGCCGTCGAAGCCATCGCCGCATCGACCGACAAGGCGCCCGTCACCAGCGTCGCGCAGAGTAGGCCATGCGCACGCAACAACCCGGAAATGGCATAGGCGGTCGAAAACTGTGTGCCGTTGATCAGCGCCAAGCCCTCCTTCGGCCCGAGCGTCACCGGCGCGAGACCGGCGGCGGCGAGTGCGTCGAGCCCCGGGACGACCTTGCCGTCGACCAGCGCTTGCCCTTCGCCGATCATCACGGCTGTCATGTGCGCGAGCGGCGCGAGGTCGCCGGACGCGCCCACCGAACCCTGTTGCGGTACCAGCGGGTGGACGCCGCGCGCGAGCATCGCCTGCAATTGCTCGATGATTTCGCGGCGAACGCCCGACGCGCCCCGCCCCAGGGAAACGATCTTCAGCGCCATCATCAGGCGCACGATCGGTTCGGGTGTCGGCGGCCCGACCCCGCAACAATGCGACACGATCAGGTTTCGTTGCAGCAGCGTCGTCTGGTCGGGTGGAATTCGTTTCGACGCCAGTTTTCCGAACCCGGTATTGATGCCGTAAGCCGGCGCGTCCGCACGCGCCGCGTCAGCAACAATCGCCGAGGCCGCCTCGACGCGCGGCCAGAACGATGGATCGAGCACGACGGCCGCACCCGCAAGCACTTGCGCCAGATCGTCGAGGCTGACCTTTCCTGGCGAAACGACGATGGATGCGGCGCGTTCGGTCATTGCCCCCTCCACACCCTCTGGTGCAACGGGTTGAAGCCCATCCGGTAGACGAGTTCGGCGGGCCGCTCGATATCCCAGATCGCGAGATCGCAATACTTGCCGACCTCGAGCGTGCCGGTCTGCTCGAGAATACCCAGCGCGCGCGCCCCTTCCCGCGTCACACCCGCCAGGCATTCGGTGACATTCATCCGGAACAACGTCGCGCCCATGTTCATCGCCAGCAGCAGCGAGGTCAGCGGCGAACTGCCGGGATTGCAGTCGGTCGCGAGCGCCATGTTGACGCCGTGCGCGCGGAACAGCTCGACCGGCGGCTTGACCGTCTCGCGAATAAAATAGAACGCGCCCGGCAGCAGCACGGCGACCGCGCCCGCCCGCGCCATCGCCGCGGCGCCGGCTTCATCGGTGTGCTCCAGGTGATCGGCTGATATGGCAGAGAATTCCGCGGCAAGTGCGGCTCCGCCGAGGTTCGACAATTGATCGGCGTGCAACTTGACCGGCAATCCATGCGCCTTCGCCGCGCGGAACACCCGCGCCGTTTGATCGCCGGAAAACGCGATGCCTTCCATGAAGGCGTCGACGGCGTCGGCCAATCCGGCCTGCGCCACCGCCGGGAGCATCTCGTGGCAAACGAAGTCGATGTAGCGATCCTTGTCGCCACCCGCTTCCGGCGGCAGTGCATGCGCGCCAAGAAAACTGGTCCGGATGCCGACCGGCCGACTGCCACCCAACGCGCGTGCGGCCGATAGCTGCCGCATTTCGGTTTCCGTGTTGAGCCCGTAGCCGGATTTGATCTCGACCGTCGTGACGCCCTCGCCGATCAGGGCGTCGAGCCGCGGCAGCGCGCCGGCCACGAGGAGGGCCTCACTGGACGCCCGGGTCGCGGCGACCGTCGAGACGATACCCCCGCCCGCCCGCGCGATCTCTTCGTAGCTTGCGC
>JBOHIT010000713.1:0-21704 GCA_050726155.1 Bradyrhizobium sp. | reverse complement strand
GCTCAGTAGCGCGCGCCGGCGAAGTTGAAGCGATAATTGACACCCAGCTTCAACGTATTTTCGTCGATACTCCAGGTGCCGAAGGGCGCCAGCGCGACCGGGGCCACGAAGCGGGTGTTGCCGAAGTCGTAATACATGTACTCGGCCTTGGCCGACCAGTTCGGGGCGAACATGTATTCGACGCCGGCGCCGACGGTGTAGCCATTGCTGTGGCTCTTATCGAGCGTGAAGCCGACGGGAGCGCCGAGGAATGTCAGCCGGTCGCTGTTGTCGGAATAAGCGTAGCCGCCTTTGACGTAGACCATGCCCGGACCCCAGGTGTAGCCGACGCGCGCGGTAATCGACGCGATCGCACTCTGGTTGCCGCCATAGACCATTCCGTTCGGGAACACCGCGGTGAGGTTGTTCTTGCCGAGCCAGCTGTACTGACCCTCGGCGCCGACGACCCAGTTCGGCGCGAACTGGTAATCGGCACCGGCCTGCAGGCCGCCCATCAGGCGGGCGCTGTAGTCGCTGAGCACCAGGCCGTTGAAATTGTTGCTGCTGGAGAAGGCGCCGCCGAGATGGCCGCCGATATAGAAGCCGGTCCAGTTGTAGAGCGGCGCGGCATAGGCCGGCGCCTTGTTGTAATAGGGCCGTGCGCCGAGGTCAGCGCCGAGGGCCGGGGCCGCCGCACCGAGGGCAGCGAGGGCGACGGTAGCGAGCAGGAACTTCTTCATCATTATTGGTCTCCGGAAAAAATCGTTGGGAGACACCGCATCCGCAGCGTCGTCCATGGCGATCAGATAGACAGCTTTTGAATAAAATGCTGTCACTTGCCGGGCACACCGTTTGATAACCCAACCCATTGGAGAACAAACGTTTTTCGTGCTTAATGAAGTCCTATTTTTGGTGCTTAATGCGACCTTAAAATCAGGCGAGGGGGGCGTAAGCCTTGCTTAACCAATGCGCCGCCGCACGTCGCTGCGCATCTGTTCGCGGAACGCCTGCCGGCGCGCCGGCCGGTCCTTCGCCGGGACGTCGTGGCGGTCGAACACGTTGAACATTTCCAGGATTGGATAGCGGTCGCTGGCCATCGCCAGGATGCGAAGCAATTCGGCGACGGGACCGCTCGGGCCGGTGACTTCCCATTTGCGGATCGTGTTGGCGCCGTCTTCGGGCGGCAGCCCGCAGAGCTTGGCCATGTCGGCAACGCTCAGCGGTTGGCCGATGGCTTCGCCGAGATCTTCGCGCAGTTTCTTCAGTTCCTGGCCGGTCACGGGCTCTCCGTCTCTGGGCAACTTCTGTGAGTTACATCACACTCCGGGGTCGGGGTGCGAGCTATACGCGGCGCAATCGTTTTTCGAGGAGAATCCGTCATGCGTCGTTTGATCGAAAGCCTTACCCCCAATGGCCCCCATCATTATTGGCGTTGGGTCGCCGGCATGTTCAGTGTCTATGTCGTGCTGCTGGTCGGCGCCGCCGGCGCGTTCATCAGTCACGAATCAACGCGGAACCTGCGGCATGAACCCGCCGCGACTGTGGCAGCTAAGGGGAACCGGGCGCCTGCGCAGCAGGCGTCGATGCCGATGTCCACGCAAGCCAACTTTGATTGATCGCATTCAGACGCCGATCGCGTTGCGCGCGACGACATCGCGATAAAACGCCGCACTGAGCTTTGGCGTGCGGCGCTGGGTTTCAAAATCGACGTGAATGACGCCGAAGCGCTTTTCGTAGCCGAAGATCCATTCGAAATTGTCCATCAGGCTCCACAGGAAATAACCGCGCACCGGCACGCCCTCGGCCACCGCGCGCTGCAACTGCCGCAGATAGTTGCGCAAGAACATGATGCGGTCGAGGTCGTAGATCTTGCCGTCGTCGCGCACCTTGTCTTCCGACGAGGTGCCGTTCTCGGTGATGTAGATGGTCTTGATGTTCCAGACTTTCGCAGCTAACCGCGGCGCCCAATAGATGACCTCCGGGCCGACCTGCAACCATTCGGAATTCATGTGCGGGAACGATTTGGGCATCGGCAGCACCGACCAGCCCGGTTTCTTGTCGGAGGCCGTGATGTAGAATTGCGGCGCGTAGATGTTGAGGCCGACGAAATCGTTGGGTGAGCCGATGATCTTCAATTCCTCGGCGGTGAATTTCGGTGCGTCCTTGCCGGAATATTCCAGAAAACCGTCGGTATATTTGCCCTCCAGCATGACGCCGAGCAGGCCTGCGTTCAATTCGCGCGTGGCCATCTCGGCGGCGCGGACGTTTTCGGGCGTGTCGAAGGCCGGCACGCAGGCTGCGATGTTCTCGGCCGGGCCGACCTTGGTGCCGGCGCGCCCCCGGGCGCGGATTGCCTGCACCGCAAGGCCGTGGCCCAGCACGACGTGATGCCGCGCCTGGTTCAATTCCGCCGTCGGCAGTTTGAGGCCGGGCGCATCGATGCCCCAGCCGTAGCCGAAATTCAGGAAACGTCCGGCTTCGTTCAGCGTGAAGACGTGCTTGACGCGATCGGTCAAGCGCTCGGCGACATAGCCGGCGTAATCCGCGAATGCCTTTGAGGTGTCGCTGGATTGCCAGCCGCCGACGCGGTCCTGCAGCGCCTGCGGCAGGTCCCAATGATACAGCGTCGCATAAGGCTGGATGCCGTTGGCCAGCAGTTCGTCGACCAGGCGGTTATAGAAATCGAGGCCTTTCGGATTGGGCTTGCCGGTGCCATCGGGGAAAATCCGCGGCCATGCGATCGAGAAACGATAATGCCTGACGCCGAGCGCTTTGATGAGCTGAACGTCTTCCTTGTAGCGGTGATAATGTTCGTTGGCGCGATCCCCGGTGGTCTTGTCCTCGATCTTGCCGGGGGTGTGCGCAAAGGTGTCCCAGATCGAACGGCCGCGGCCGTCCTCGTTGACGGCGCCCTCGATCTGATAGGCCGAGGTCGCGGTGCCCCACAGAAAGTCCTTTGGGAAACGAGCCGGGGCATGCGGATCGGCCGCCGGCTTCGATTTGGGGTTCGCCGCATCCGCCGGTGTCGCGACCATGCCGAGCGCGGAGAGGCCCGTCAGTTTGGCGAACTGCCGGCGCGAGAATTTTCGGGACATTGGTTTCTCCGTCAGCTTCGCTCTCACCGGCGTGTGCGTCCCGGCCGCGTGACAATCAGTAAGTATCAATTTGATAGACCGAAACCCGGTCGATATCGAATTCAACCACATTGGGGGACAGGCCGTCGACGAAACCGACGCCCTCCAGGGTTTTCGAGCCCATCGCCAAATTGATGATCATGTACATCGGCGCGTCGAAGCCGACCGGGACCTTGATTTCCGATACCGGCCGGCGGTCGATGAAATAGATGATGCGATCGCGCTGCCACAGCACACCGTAATTGTGGAATTCGTTTCGGGTATCGGCGACCGCGAAGTCGAACCCGCAACGTTCGACGACGCCGGTCGCCGGAATCCGCCAATGCGTGGTCATGACGATGTTGTCGTGCTGCTGGCCGCGTCCCTCCATCACGTCGACTTCCGGCGGCCAGCCGCCGTCGTCGGCGAGCATCCAGAACGCCGGCCACACGCCGACGCCCGCCGGAATCTTGGAGCGCATTTCGAAATAGCCGTACTTCTGCGTGAACTTGCTCTGCGTGGTCAGGATGCCCGAGATGTATTCATTGTTGAACAGCAGCGACTTCAGGTCGGGCGGCGTCCGGCTGGCGATGATCGAGAGGATGCCATCCTTGACGCGAAACGGATCGAGCCCGAGCGGCACCGAGGCCCGCCCGGCATAGACAGGATCGACATAGATCTGCTGCTCGCCATTATAGCTGCTCTTGCGCTTGAAGTCGGAGCCTTCGCCGCCCCAGTAGCGGGCCTCCGGCCAGGCGGCGCCGCCGGCATAGTGCGGCACCCATCGCGCGCCGACCAGCGGATGCACGTCGAAATCATCGTGGAAGGTCCGCCGCAGCGAAACGCTTGTGAGCGGGTCCCCTGCGTCGATCTTGCGACAGCCCTGGCCGATGGCGCCGCTCGGCACCGGCAAGGTGAGCTGCGGCAACGCCTGCGCGGGATCGCTTTGTCCGAAAGCCGGCGTCACACCAAGACAGGCGATCAATGCAAGAGCGTGCGGCCTCAACCTCATGATCCCCGGTTCGCGCATGCGCAGGCGCCGAAGTGTGAAGGATACAGCAGATCGCGGAATCGAAAAAGACGATGCTATTTGATGGTCGCGTTCACGGTAATGACCGACGTGCCGGAGGCCGTCGGCCCCTTGCCCGTTGCCTTGATGGCAAACGTATCGCTTCCCTTGTATTTGGCCTTCGCGGTGTATTGGTAGGACGACGCGTTCAGCTTCTTCAGCTTGCCATGGGCCGGCTTTTGCGAAATCTCCGAGTTGGCCACCGTGCCGCGGATCCTGATCGGGTACAGGCAGCTCTCCCCGGCCGCGATGTCGATATCGCCGGTAGCGTTCTCGCCCAAATTCGCCAGCGTGGTCGACGCCGAACAATCGGAAACGGCGCGCGCCGGTGAGACGGGCGCGATGCTGGTGGCTGCAACGGCAAGCGCCAACGTAGCGACTTGAGACAATTTCAAAGGTGACGTCCTCGTTTTCATTCCAAGCCCACACACTGATCATGATTCCGCAGGGCGCATGATACGCACGATTTGGACAAGGGGGTGGCGTGTGGAAAAGGTGAGCGATGCAATCGATCGCGAAGGGCTTGGTGGGATCGGCACTGGGAATGGTGCTGCCAGACAGGATTGAACTGTCGACCTCTCCATTACCAATGGAGTGCTCTACCACTGAGCTACGGCAGCATGCCCGGTACGTAAGAATCGGCCCCAAAAGGCCCCTACAGGCGGCCGGTTCTTGCCACAAGGACCCCTCAGGCGCAAGCACGCGGCGGGGCCTGAAACGGTCCAAAACGGCCAAAAATCCGGCGCGCGGCTTCAAACTGGGCCAACTCGGGCTGATCCGGTTCCATTTCGTCAACGGGCGGTCCAAGGAGGCCCGCGGGCGAATCATGGCGGCGGGTCCGCCAGCAGGCGATTGCGCGGCGGATGAGCCAAACCCAATATGTCCGGACGCTAGAACAAGCCGCGACGGCGCAGGCAACGGGCCCAGGATGACGAACGATCAAGACAAAAAAAACGGCCGCGATGTGAAGGATTCGCGACAGCAGCGGCTGAAGCTGGCGCTGCGCGAAAATCTCAAGCGGCGGAAGTCGCAGGCGCGCGGGCGTAGCGATGAGGCCGCATCTTCCGAAACGGTGGATGCGTCCCTAGATGGTTCAGGCGGCGAGAAGCCGGGCCAGTAGCGATCGGGAAAATGCCCGACCGCGCGCCGGGTGGCCCGAAACATGCTCTTCGCTAAACTCTGACTTCTTTTTTGGGTGGCGAGATGAGTGCAGACACAATTTCAGCCGGTCCGGCGGCAGGCCCGAATTCCTTCGCGTTCCCGCGCCACGCGCAGACTTTTCCGACGCTGACGGACCACGAGATCGATCGCATGCGCCGGTTCGGCGAATTGCGCAGCTTTCGGCATGGCGAGGCGCTGTTCGAGACCGGCAAGCCCGGCCCCGGCATGTTCGTGGTGCTGTCGGGTCATATCGCAATCACGCTGCGCGACGGCCTTGGCCATGTCACGCCCGTGATCGATCAGGGCGCGGGGCAATTTTTGGCCGAGATCGGTCAACTCTCCGGCCGCGTCGCGCTGGTCGACGGCCATGCCGAGGGCGATGTCGAGACATTGCTGATTCCGCCGGACCGGTTGCGGGCGCTGCTGATGGCCGAAGCCGATCTCGGCGAGCGCATCATGCGCGCGCTGGTGCTGCGCCGGGTCAGCCTGATCCAGGGCGGCGCCGGCGGCCCGGTGCTGATCGGTCCGGCCACGCTCGGCGACATGGCGCGGCTGCAGAACTTTTTGACCCGCAACGGCCAGCCGCATCATCTGCTCGATCCCGAGAGCGACAAGGACGCCGCCGATCTGGTCGAGCGCTATTCCGCCGCGGGCAGCGATCTGCCGCTGGTGGTCTGTCCCGATGGCACCGTGCTGCGCAATCCGTCGGAAACCACGCTGGCGCTGGCGATGGGCATGATCACCAACCGTGCTCACGACAAGCTCTACGACGTTGCCGTGGTCGGCAGCGGTCCGGCCGGGCTTGCGACCGCCGTCTATGCGGCGTCGGAAGGACTGTCGGTCGCGGTGTTCGATTCCCGTGCGTTTGGCGGGCAGGCCGGCGCCAGCGCGCGGATCGAAAACTATCTGGGATTTCCGACCGGCATTTCCGGCCAGGCGCTGGCCGGGCGCGCCTACAACCAGGCGCAGAAATTCGGCGCCGAGATGCTGATCCCGGTCTCGATCCGCTCGCTGGATTGCACAAAGCCCGACGGTCTGTTTGCGCTGGCCACCGAATGCGGCCAGTCATTGCGCGCGAAGTCGATCGTGGTCGCGAGCGGCGCGCGCTACCGCCGGCCCGAGATCGAAAATCTCGACGCCTATGAGGGCCGCGGCGTCTGGTACTGGGCCTCGCCGATCGAGGCCAAGCTGTGCGTCGATCAGGATGTCGTGCTGGTCGGCGGCGGCAACTCCGCCGGGCAGGCCGCGGTGTTTTTGTCCGGTCATGCGCGAAAAGTCTACATGATCATCCGCGGCGGCGGCCTCGGCGCCAGCATGTCGCATTATCTGATCGAGCGCATCGAGGCGACGGACAACATCGAACTGATCTTCAACGCCGAAGTGGTCGGCCTCGAAGGCGAGGACGCCTCGCTGCGGCGGGTGCGCTGGCGCAGCCGCCTGGCGCCGGACGAGGTGCAGAGCTTTGACATCCGAAATCTCTTTCTCTTTGTCGGCGCCGATCCCGCGACCGGCTGGCTCGACGGCTGCGGCGTCAAGGTCGATCGCGCCGGCTTCGTTCTCACCGGCGTGCAGAGCGGACAGAACGGCGAGCGGCCGGTGCCGTTGCTGGAAACCACGGTGCCCGGCGTATTCGCGGTCGGCGACGTCCGCTCCGGCTCGGTCAAGCGCGTCGGCGGCGCGATCGGCGAGGGCGCGCAGGTGGTGGCGGCGCTGCACGGCTTTCTCGCCGACGGCTCGAAACCGGCGTTATAGAATATTGACACAAGAGCCACTCCCGTCATCCTGAGGTGCGCTCGGCGGCGCAATTGCGCCGCTGGCTTGCGCGCCTCGAAGGATGGGAACGACCCGTGGCCCATCCTTCGAGGCTCGCTTCGCTCGCACCTCCCGAGCGAACGCAAGTTGCGTTCGTCCGGGGATGACGAATCATTCAGCGTTGAGCGAAGGCAAACAATGTCAAAAGGCTGCAGCCATATCGCCGGCATTCAGACCGTCACGCCGAGCGCGCTCGGCTGCGAGGAATGCCTCAAGAGCGGCAGCGTGTGGCTGCACTTGCGGATCTGCCGTACCTGCGGCCATGTCGGCTGCTGCGACGATTCGCCGAACAAGCACGCGACGGCGCATTTCCATGCCACCCTCCATCCCGTGATCGAGGGCTACGATCCGCCGGAGGGATGGGGCTGGTGCTATATCGATAAAGTCGTATTCGATCTATCTAGCCGAAAGACTCCACACAACGGTCCGATACCCCGCTACTACTGAACCCTCTTTCAACGAAGAATGAGGAAGCTCGAAATGCATCGCGTACCGCGAATTTGTCGTGCCGTCGTTTTTGTCCTGTCGACGGCAATATCGGTCGCGCTGCTGCCTTCCGGCCCCGTCTTCGCACAGGCGCCGCAGAGCAAATTCGCCGAGGTCAACGGCGTCAGGCTGCATTACCTCGTCGCCGGCAAGGGCGATCCCGTCGTTCTCTTGCACGGTTTTGCCGAAACCAGCCATATGTGGCGGCCGCTGATATCAAAACTGGCCGACAAGCACACCGTGATCGCGCCTGATTTGCGCGGCTTCGGTCAATCGGCCGCGCCGGAAAGCGGCTACACCAAGAAGGCGATGGCGCAGGATATCCGTGCGCTGGTTGAGAGTTTGAAATACGACCGCATCCGCCTGGTCGGCCACGATATCGGGCTGATGGTCGCCTACGCCTATGCCGCGCAATACCCCGACAAGGTCGACCGCCTGGTGCTGATGGAGGCGTTCCTCCCCGGCGTCGGCGACTGGAATAATGTCTTCCTGCTGCGCGATCTCTGGCATTTCCATTTCTTCGGCAAGACACCGCTGGCGCTGGTGACCGGACGCGAGCGAATCTATCTCGAACATTTCTGGAACGACTTTGCCGCCGACCCGACGAAGTCGGTCTCCGAGGCCGATCGCAAGTTCTATGCAAGGGAATATGCCAGGCCCGGTCACATGAAGGCGGGCATGGAAGTTTTCCGCGCTTTCCCGACCGATGCAAAGGATTTTGCAGAGCTGGCCAAGACTAAATTATCGATGCCGCTTTTGGTGCTGTCGGGCGAGAAGGCCGGTGGCCCGTTCCTGATCGAGCAGGGCAAGATGGTCGCGACCAACGTCGAGGGCGTCCTGGTGAAGGGCCGCGGCCATTGGCTGATGGAGGAGGCGCCGGCCCAGGTGATTCCAAAACTGGTCGATTTTCTCAATCGATAGAGCGTTTTCCAGCGAAGTGGTCCCGGTTCGCGTCAAGAAAACGCGTCAAAATAAAGCATCTTGAGCCCCGTTTCGATTCAATCGAAGCGGAAAAGACTTTAGGCTTGAAAACAGATTGGTGTGCGGCTTGCATATCAAGGGCACAGTTTGGTGAGTGGCAATTGCCTGTCGAGCGTCATAAGATCTGACGGGTTCAGGAAAAAGGGGTGCGGATCATGATTTTGGGTATGAGCACAGCTACATTCGTTCTCGTCCATGTCGTCATTAGTCTGATCGGGATCGTCGCGGGTCTCATCGTGATGTTCGGGATGCTCGGCTCGAAGCGGCAGTCGGGATTGACCGCGATCTTCCTGCTGACCACGATCCTGACCAGCGCCACCGGTTTCCTGATTCCGCCGCTGATGTTCGACAAGACGCTGCCGTCGCACATCGTCGGCCTGCTGTCGCTCGTGCTGCTCGCGATCGCCTGCATTGCGCTCTATGTCATGAACCTGCGCGGGGCCTGGCGCTGGATCTATGCGCTGACCGCGCTGGTGGCGCTCTATCTCAATGTGTTCGTGCTGGTGATCCAGTCGTTCCTGAAAATACCGGCGCTGCACGCGCTGGCGCCGAGCGTACCGCCGGCCGAGCCGCCGTTCGCCATCGCCCAGGGCATCGTGCTGGTGTTCTTCGTGATCGTGATAACAGGCGTCATCAGGCGCTACCGGCCGGTGACCACCTACGCGTGACAATTCCGGTCATTCCGGGATGGTGCGTTGGTACCAGACCTCAGGTGCGCAATTGCGCACCGGGGAATCTCGAGATTCTCAGATGTGCAATTGCACATCATGGTTCGACGCTTTGCGTCGCCTCGAATGACGAACCAATCCAGAGGAGTTCCCCATGCCTACGATCACGACAAAAGACGGCGTCGACATCTTCTACAAGGACTGGGGCAAAGGTCAGCCGATCGTGTTCAGCCACGGCTGGCCGCTATCGTCCGACGACTGGGACACGCAGATGTTGTTCTTCCTCAACAACGGCTTTCGCGTTGTCGCCCATGATCGCCGCGGCCACGGCCGCTCTGCCCAAGTCGGTGACGGCCACGACATGGATCACTACGCCGACGACCTCGCGGCCGTAACGGCGCATCTCGACCTCAAGAATGCCGTTCACGTCGGTCATTCCACCGGCGGCGGCGAGGTGGTGCACTACATCGCCCGCCACGGCGAGAGCCGGGTGGCGAAGGCCGCGATCCTCAGCGCGGTGCCGCCGCTGATGGTGAAGACATCCGCCAATCCCGGCGGCCTGCCCAAGGACGTCTTCGACGGATTGCAGGCCGCGCTCCTGGCCAACCGCTCGAACTTTTATCGCGATCTCCCGTCGGGTCCGTTCTACGGTTACAACCGGCCCGGCGCCAAGCCTTCTGAAGCGATCATCCAGAATTGGTGGCGGCAGGGCATGATGGGCGGCGCCAAGGCGCATTACGACGGCATCGTCGCGTTCTCGCAAACCGATTTCACCGAGGATCTGAAGAAGATCAACGTGCCCGTGCTGGTAATGCATGGCGATGACGACCAGATCGTTCCCTATGCCGATTCTGCGCCGCTGTCGGCCAAGCTTTTGAAGAACGGCACTCTGAAAACCTACAAGGGCTTTCCGCACGGCATGCCGACCACGGAAGCGGCCACGATCAACGCGGACCTGCTCGCCTTTATCAAGGGATGAGCAAAGCTCACCCTGGCATGAAAGTGATCCTGTTCGGCGCCACCGGCATGGTCGGGCAGGGCGTGTTACGCGAATGCCTCGTCGACGCCGGCGTCGAGAGCGTGCTGGTGGTCGGGCGCAGCCCGACCGGGCAGCGGCACGCCAAGCTGCGTGAAGTCTTGCATCAAGACTTCACCAACTTCTCCGCCATCGAATCCGATCTCACGGGATACGACGCCTGCTTCTTCTGCCTCGGCGTCTCCTCGGTCGGCATGGACCCGGAACGCTACCGGCATCTGACCTATGACGTCACGCTTGCGGCGGCGAAGACGCTGGCCGGGCTCAATCCGAACATGGTGTTCACCTACGTGACTGGCCGCAGCACGGATTCAACCGAACAAGGCCCGGTGCGCTGGGCGCGGGTCAAAGGCAAGACCGAGAACGATCTGCTCAAGCTGCCGTTCAAGGCGGCCTACATGTTCCGGCCCGCCGGCATCCAGCCGCTGCACGGCGTGCGATCGAAGACCGGCTGGATCAACGCGATCTATGTCCTCGCCGCGCCGCTGTTGACCTATCTGGCGCGCACCTCGCCGAAATTCATGACGACCAGCGAACAACTCGGCCGCGCCATGATCAAGGTCGCGCGCGACGGCTATCCGAAGCCGGTGCTGGAGAGCGAGGATATCAACGCCATCTAATCGTCGTCCCGGCGAAAGCCGGGACCCATAACCCCGGTCATCTATTGTTGAGGCGAAGGCGTCAACCAGCGTGCAAACGCAATTGGCGCCCCGGCGTATGGGTCCCGGCCCCCCGTGCGCAATTGCGCACTAGGCCGGGACGACGTCCCATCTTACCTCCTCACCCCGGCACGAACGCCGTCCCGCTCGCATCCGTAATCACCCGCACCGGCGCGTCATACAGCGCTTCCAGCCGCGCTTGCGTCAGGATTTCCTTCGTCGGTCCCTCCGCGATGCGTTCGCCGCCGCGCAGCATGTAGGCGCGGTCGGCGGCGCGCAGCGCGTGGTTGGGATCATGGGTGGTGAAGAGCACGCCAAGGCCAGCAGCGGCCAGCGCGCGGATTTCGCGCATCACCTTGCCTTGATTGCCGAAGTCGAGATTGGCGGTGGGTTCGTCGAGCACGATGAATTGCGGCTCCTGCGCCAGCGCGCGTGCCAGCAACACCAATTGACGTTCGCCGCCGGAAATCATGGTGTAGGGCCGCTCCGCGAGCGCGGCGATCCCGAGCCGGTCGAGCATGGTGGCCGCAACCAAACGATCTTTCGAGGTCGGCCGCGCGAACAAATCGCCGTGCGCGGTGCGGCCCATCAGCACCACGGCTTCGACCGTGAACGCAAAGGTCGCGACGTGGGTCTGCGGGACATAGGCGATCAGGCGCGCGCGTTCGCGGATCGAGCGGGACGACAGCGAAGCCCCGTCGAGCCGTACCTCGCCGGCTTTCGGCGCCAATAGTCCGAGCAGGGTTTTCAACAGCGTGGTCTTGCCGCCGCCGTTTGGTCCCAGCAGCGCCAGCACCTCGCCGTTCTCCAAGCTGACATCGAGCCCGGCGCCGACCACGCGGTCGGGGTAACCGATGGTGAGCTTGTCGCCCTCGAGGATCATGACCAGTTCTTCTGTACGCTGGCGAGCAGCCAGATGAAAAACGGCGTGCCGATCACGGCGGTGAGAATGCCGAGCGGAATTTCGACCTGCGCCATGGTGCGCGCCAGCGTGTCGATCAGCAGCAGATAGCCGCCGCCGAGTATCGCTGCCGCTGGCAACAGCCGAGCGAAATCGGGTCCCACCAGCGACCGCGCCAGATGTGGTACCACGAGGCCGACCCAGCCGATGATCCCGGCGGTGGCGACGCTCGCCGAGGTGATCAGGGTCGCGGCCGCGACAATGGCGATGCGTAACGGCCCGGTGGCGACGCCGAGCGCGCGTGCTTCTTCCTCGGGCAGCGACATCACGTTCATGCGCCAGCGCAGCGCCACCAGTACGGCGGTGCCGAGCGCGACCGGGCCGAACAGCGGCAGCAAATCGGCAATCCCGGTCGCCGACAGGCTGCCCAGCAGCCAGAACGTCATGGCCGGAAGCTGGTTGTAGGGATCGGCGAGATATTTCACGAGCCCGACGCCGGCGCCGAACAGCGAGCCGACCACGACACCGGTCAACACCAGCACCAGGATCGGATCGCGCGAGCGAACCGCAGCACCAATCACATAGACGATGGCGACCGCGATCAGCCCGCCGACAAACGCAACGGCCTGGATCGCGAAGATGCCGAGCGAGAGATAGATGCCGACCACGGCGCCCAATGCCGCGCCCGACGATGCGCCGAGAATATCCGGCGAGACCAGCGGATTGCGAAACAGCCCCTGGAAAGCGGTACCTGCGACCGCGAGCGCCGCGCCGACCAGCATCGCCGCGATCACGCGCGGCCCGCGCACCTGGAAGATGACGCTTTCGACTGCAGGCTGAACGTCGGCACGGTGGCCGGCCAGTTTCGCGTAGAGCACGCTGAAGAGGTCGCCCAACCCGACCGGATAGCGGCCGACGGTGAGCGCCAGCAGCAGGCCGGCGATCAGCACCGCGGTCGCGATTGCAAATCCGGGCACGGCGGACCTGACAGTGTTCATGCGGGCGAAGGTATCAATCCCGCCCCGCAAGTACATGGTCGATTTGCGCCGACGTCGGGGTGACGTGATAGAAGCGGGAATAGAAATCCGATGTCAGCGCGCGCAAGTCTTCCGGAAAGCGCTCCGGATAGAGAATCTTGGCGAGCCACCACAGCCCGATCAGGCGGTTGACGCTCGGCGGAAAATCGACCCAGCCGAACGGCATCTTGGGCGACAGATGCACGCGGTTGTCGCGCACGGCCTTGACTGCCGCCCAGGCCGGGTCGTTGCGGACGCTGGCGGCGAATTCCTGGTCGATGGTGACGATCACGTCGGGATTCCACACCAGGACCTGTTCGATGGAGACATTGGCGAGGCCGCCCTGGGTCTCGCCCGCGACATTGCGGCCGAGCATTTCGATGGTCTCGACATTGATCGAACCGCCGAGGCCGGTCGCAAGCCCGCGCGGCCCACGCGCGTAGTAGACCCGCGGCCGCTCGGCTGCCGCGACCGGCGCAATACGATCGAGAATGGTTTTCAGCGTGTCCTCGGCGTAGCGCGCGCGCTTCTCGGCATCCTCAGTCCGTCCGGTCAGTTCGCCGAGCGTGCGATAGGTCGCGGCGATGCCGGCGAAGCGGCCGTCGAGCAGGGCGTAGGGAATCCCGGTCTGCTCCTGCACTTTTTCCGCCAGCGATACGAAGGTGGCGCTGGTCGATCCGACGTCGAGGATGAGATCGGGCTTCAGCGCCAGCACGGTTTCGAGGTTGGCGGTATTGCCGCGCCCAGTGATGCGTCCGACTTCCGGCCGCGCGCAGATCTCCGGCAGCATGTAGACGCATTCTTCCGGCCGGTTGGCGCGCGGCCAGCCGATCAGCAATTCGGGCGCGAGCGTGTAAAGAAGTATCGCCGCCGGCGGTCCGGCCGGAAATACGCGCGCCACCTTGGCCGGGATCGGCACCGCGCGTCCCGCGGCGTCCTTCACCGTGGCTGCGAATGCACGGCGCGGCCCGATCAGGGCCGCTGCCGAGAGGCCAGCGAGCAGCGCGCGTCGGTCGATCAATCGACACCCACCATGACGTCGCTGGCCTTGATCACGGCGGTCGCGGTCTTGCCCTTTGTCAGTTTGAGGTCGTCGACCGCTTCATTGGTGATCGACGCTGTGACGATGACACCGGCGCCGATGTCGATCCGGACATGCGACGTGGTCGCGCCCTTCACGATGTCGGTGATGGTGCCCTTGAGTTGATTTCGTGCGCTGATTTTCATTTGGGAAGCTCCTTTATGGTTGTGGAAGAGAGGGGGCGGAAAATCCGTGAGCGGCAAGAATACGCTGCCCTTCGGATGACAGTATGAACATGGCGAACTGATAGCCGCCGGGCGAGGCATCGGCCATCACGGTCAGGCCGTAATCCGCGCTGACGGCAAATGCGTCCGGCAGCGCGATGGTTTGTAGGCCCGGATCTTCCTTCTCGGCATCGCGCGCCGCCGTGCAGTAGGCGAGGAAGATGTCGGCCCGGCCCTCGGCGATGTGCCAGCCATACGGGCTGCGCCCGGCGGGCGGTGCGGCGCTCGTCGCGCCTCCGGTGAGCTGCAGCGCCTTGCTCTCGAGCGCGGTCCGGACATTCGGCCGAACCGTCTCCGCCTTGCCAAAAGCCTCGAAGGCATAGTCGCCGGACGGATCGGCCTTCGGGGTTGAGGTCGCGAGTTTGACTTGCGGGTCGAGCATGCGATCGAGCAGCGTCTCGCGCGTCACGGCGAGGCCCGGGCGAACCAGCGCGCACAGCCGGTTGCGTGCGAACAGCACCACCGGTCCGCTGCGCTTGGCGTTCGCCAGCGCCTGCGGGTGTTCCATGTTCGCCGAGGCGAACACTTCGGCCTTGGCGCCGCCGGCAATCTCGTCCCGCAGCAGCCCCGATGCGCCGAATCTGGCCTGCACCTTTGATGATGAGGATTTCTCGAACGCCTGGGCCACCTCGGTCAGCGCGCCGCGCAGGCTGCCCGCGGCATGCAGCAGGACCAGATCGGAGGCGAACGCCGGCATCGCAAACAAACCCATGATGGTGACAACAAGCAGTAGCACGCGACTTAGCATGGCGACCGTGATCCTGGTGCTGGGAGGGCAAGGGCTCCTGGAGCCCGACGCGGCGTGACGAGGCATCCCGCGTCACGCGCTGGATGCTACCAAATCGGACGGCGGCGGTCCAACCGGCCCGGAATCCTGTTCAATCCCATCAAATAGCCGTAAATTTCAAAGCTTTTGCCATCGGGCGGCGGCCACCTCTTTCTTTGCATGGGGTTGTTTTCGCGATTTTGTGTCCGGGGCTGCAGCCCCTATAGTTTCTGCACAGCAGAAGGGTTTTGGCATGGACCGCATTCGTATTGTCGGCGGAAGCCCGCTCAACGGCACCATTGCCATTTCGGGCGCGAAGAATGCCGCACTTCCGCTGATGATCGCGGGCCTGTTGACCGAGGAAACGCTCATTCTCGACAACGTGCCGCGGCTCGCCGATGTCGCGCAGCTGCAGCGCATTCTCGGCAATCACGGCGTCGATATCATGTCCGCGGGCAAGCGGCCCGGCGACCGCGAGTATCAAGGCCAGACCTTGCATATTTCCGCGGCCGACATCATCGACACCACGGCGCCCTACGATCTGGTGTCGCGGATGCGCGCCAGCTTCTGGGTGATCGCGCCGCTGCTCGCGCGAATGCATGAGGCGAAAGTCTCGTTGCCGGGCGGCTGCGCGATCGGCACCCGGCCGGTTGATCTCCTGATCATGGCGCTTGAGAAGCTCGGCGCCGACCTGACCATCGACGCCGGCTATGTGGTCGCCAAGGCGCCCGGTGGCCTGCGCGGCGCCACCATCGATTTTCCCAAGGTGACGGTAAGCGGCACCCACGTCGCGCTGATGGCGGCGACGCTCGCCAAGGGGACCAGCATCATCAACAACGCGGCCTGCGAACCCGAAATCACAGATGTCGCCGACTGCCTGAACAAGATGGGGGCGCGGATCACCGGCGCAGGCACGCCACGCATCGTCGTCGAGGGTGTCGAAAAGCTGCATGGCGCGCGGCATACCGTGCTGCCCGACCGCATCGAGGCCGGCACCTATGCGATGGCGGTGGCGATGACCGGCGGTGAGGTGCAGCTGGCCGGCGCGCGGCCGGAGCTGCTGCAATCGGCGCTCGACGTATTGACCGCGGCGGGGGCAATCATCACCGTCAACAATGACGGGATAAAAGTTTCGCGTAACGGCGCCGGCATCCGGCCGGTGACGGTGTCGACCGCGCCGTTCCCGGGCTTCCCCACCGATCTACAGGCGCAACTGATGGCGCTGATGGCCTGCGCCGGCGGCTCCTCGCAGATCACCGAGACGATCTTCGAGAACAGGTTCATGCATGTGCAGGAGCTGGCGCGGTTCGGCGCCAAAATTTCGCTCGACGGCGAGACCGCCACCATCGACGGCACCGCGACCTTGCGCGGCGCGCCTGTGATGGCGACCGACCTGCGCGCGTCGGTGTCGCTTGTCATCGCGGGCCTTGCCGCCGAAGGCGAGACCATGGTCAACCGGATCTATCACCTCGACCGCGGCTTTGAGCGGCTGGAGGAAAAACTGTCGGCCTGCGGCGCCTCGATCCAGCGCATCAGCGATTGAGGCTTCGTTTATGGGAACGCCCGAGCAACTCAGACTGATCGCACTCGATGCCGATGACCTCTCGGTTATCTCGGCGCATGTGCAGGATGCCCGCGTGCAGACGTCCGACATCGTCTGGCGCCAGGATGAGAAGCGCCTGGTGGTCGGCCTCGACCGGCTGGACTGGGAGCAGACGCTGTCCGGCGGCACCGCCCCGCGCCGGATGATCGCGGCCTTGCGCTTCGACCGGGTGCTGGCCTGCAAGTCGCGCAATATCGACATGGACCGGCCGGAGGCCGTGCTGGAACTGGTCGGGATCGAATTCCACCCGGGCGAGCCCCCCGGCGGCAGCGCGTTATTGCTGTTCAGCCATGGCGGGGTGCTGCGGCTGGACGTCGAATGCCTGGAATGTGAGCTGACCGATCTCGGTGCCGACGATCTCGGCACCAGCGCAGCCGGCATTGCGCCGTCGGATGCCTGAAACGCCTCCATCGTCGTCCCGGCGAAGGCCGGGACCCATAACCACCAATGTTTGCTGCTGTGCCGGGCTGTGGCTCCAGCCTTTTCCATAACAGAAGGCGGTGGCTATGGGTCCCGGCCTTCGCCGGGACGACGGGGAGGGTTGACGGCCATGGGCCGCCGCGCCATTGAGCATAGGCCCGAGAAGCCTCCACCAGAAAGCCACCATGCCCGTTCGCCTGGACAGAAGCAGCGCCGATTTCGACCAGCGTTTTGCCGCGTTTCTCGGCGCCAAGCGCGAAGTCTCCGCCGACGTCGAGCGGGCGACCCGCGCCATCGTCGACGACGTGGCCGCGCGCGGCGACGCCGCCCTGCTTGAGGCGACGCGCAAGTTCGACCGGCTGGATATCGCGGCCTCCGGCCTGCGCGTCACTCCGGCCGAGGTCGAGGCCGCGACCAAAGCCTGCGACGGCAAGACGCTCGACGCGCTGAAATTCGCACGCGACCGGATCGAGATGTTCCACCGCCGCCAACTGCCCAAGGACGAGCGCTTCACCGATGCGCTCGGCGTCGAGCTCGGCTGGCGCTGGAGCGCGATCGATGCCGTCGGTCTTTATGTGCCCGGCGGCACCGCGGCCTATCCGTCCTCGGTGCTGATGAACGCGGTGCCGGCCGCGGTGGCCGGCGTGCCGCGCGTGGTGATGGTGGTGCCGTCGCCGGACGGCAAGCTCAATCCGCTGGTGCTGGCCGCGGCACAACTCGGCGGCGTCTCCGAAATCTATCGCGTCGGCGGCGCGCAGGCGGTGGCAGCGCTGGCCTACGGCACGGCGACCATCGCGCCGGTGGCCAAGATCGTTGGTCCGGGGAATGCCTATGTCGCCGCCGCCAAGCGGCAGGTGTTCGGCAAGGTCGGCATCGACATGATCGCCGGTCCCTCCGAAGTGCTGGTGATTGCCGACGACACCGGCAATGCCGGCTGGATCGCGGCGGATCTGCTCGCGCAGGCCGAGCACGATGCCAGCGCACAGTCGATCCTGATCACGGACAGCGCGCGGCTCGCGGCCGAGGTCGAGCAGGCCGTGGAATCGCAACTCGCCACGCTGCCGCGCGCGGCAATCGCCCGCGCGTCGTGGAAGGATTTCGGCGCCATCATCATGGTGAAACAGCTCGACGAAGCCGTCGAGCTCGCCAACGCGATCGCGGCCGAGCATCTCGAGATCATGACGGCGGATGCCGAAGCGCTGTCGGCCAAGGTCCGCAACGCCGGCGCGATCTTTTTGGGGGCGCATACGCCGGAGGCGATCGGCGATTATGTCGGTGGCTCCAACCACGTGCTGCCAACCGCGCGCTCGGCGCGGTTCTCGTCGGGCCTCGGCGTGCTAGACTTCATGAAGCGCACTTCGATTCTCAAATGCGGGCCGGACCAGTTGCGCGCGCTGGGCCCGGCCGCGATGACCCTGGGCCAAGCCGAAGGCCTCGATGCCCATTCACGCTCCGTCGGATTGCGTCTCAACCTGTCATGACCAAGCCGCCACCAGACGAGGACGCCCACAATCGCATTGTCGCGGTGACGCTCGACGAGGAGTCGATCGGCCGTTCCGGCCCCGACATCGAGCATGAGCGCGCGATCGCGATCTACGATCTGATCGAGCAGAATCTGTTCGCGCCCGATGGCGCCGACGGCGGCCCGTTCACGCTGCATCTCGCCATCACCGGCAACCGGTTGATGTTCGACATCCGCCGCGAGGACGGCACGCCCGTGGTGGCGCATCTGTTGTCGCTGACGCCGTTCCGGCGGATCGTGAAGGACTATTTCATGATCTGCGACAGCTATTACCAGGCGATCCGGACCGCGACCACGGACAAGATCGAGGCCATCGACATGGGCCGCCGTGGCATCCATGACGAAGGTTCGCGCACGCTGCAGGAACGGCTGAAGGGCAAGGTAAGAATCGATTTCGAAACCTCGCGGCGGCTGTTCACGCTGATCTGCGTGCTGCACTGGAAGGGGCAGGACGCATGACCCCGAAAAGTGCGAAGCGGTTTTCGGACCAGGTCATGCGTCGAACAAAACGCATGATCCGATCTTCGGAGAGGGTCACGCTCCAATCCAGAGTAGACTGAGCGCATGGACGCGCCGCCCCGCGCGCGCAATCCGCAGGCCGTATTGTTCTCATGCGGCTTCAACAGCGTGCGTTCGCCGATGGCCGAAAGCCTGCTGCAGCAGATGTTTCCTCACGCGCTCTATGTGAAATCCGCCGGCGTCAAGAAAGGCGAGCTCGATCCGTTCGCGGTCGCCGTGATGGCCGAACTCGGCCAGGATATTTCCAGCCACAAGCCGATGACGTTCGAGGAGCTTGAGGATTGGGAAGGGCTCAATTTCGATCTCATCATCACGCTGTCGCCGGAAGCGCATCACAAGGCGCTGGCGCTGACGCATACGCTGGCCGCCGATGTCGAGTACTGGCCGACGCCGGATCCGACCACGACGGAAGGCAGCCGCGACCAGAAGCTGCAGGCCTATCGCGAGGTCTGCGACGGCCTGTTGCTGCGCATCCGCCGCCGCTTTTCCAAGGGCGGTGCGGCGAGCGGGTAGCGTGCGAACTGGGCGGCCTACCTTCCCTCTCCCGCTTGCGGGGGAGGGTGCTGAGCGAAGCGAAGCGGGTGGGGGCTCTCTCCACGAGTCGTATCGCCGAGAGACCCCCACCCCAGCCCTCCCCCGCAAGCGGGAGAGGGAGCGCACTGAGCGCATCGACGAGAGGATTCTTTTGCCACCTCAACCACTTGCCACCCGGTTGTGAAAACCAGGCCCTTCCGATAGGTTCCGCGCGCGCTCACCCCTCGATTCCCCGCCAACAAAAAATCAGCATGCTTGGCCGTCCCAAATTCGTTCTTGCCTCCGGTTCGCCGCGACGGCTCAGCCTGCTCAACCAGGCCGGCATCGAGCCCGACGCGTTGCGTCCGGCCGATGTCGACGAGACCCCGAAGCGGGGCGAGCTGCCACGCGCCTGCGCCAACCGGCTGGCGCGCGCCAAGGCCGATGCGGCGCTGAAATCCGTCCAGCTCGATGACGAGTTGCGCGGTTCCTTCATCCTCGCCGCCGATACGGTCGTCGCGGTCGGCCGCCGCATCCTGCCGAAAGCCAATCTGGTCGACGAAGCCTCGCAATGCCTGCGGCTGCTGTCGGGCCGCAACCATCGCGTCTACACCGCGATCTGCGTCGTGACGCCGAAGGAAACCTTTCGCCAGCGCCTGATCGAGACCCGCGTGCGCTTCAAGCGGCTCAACGAGGATGATATCCAGGCCTATATCGGTTCCGGCGAATGGCGTGGCAAAGCCGGCGGCTACGCGGTGCAGGGCATCGCCGGATCGTTCGTGGTCAAGATGGTCGGCTCCTACACCAACATCGTCGGCCTGCCGCTCTATGAGACGGTCACGCTGCTCGGCGGCGAGGGCTTTCCGATCCGCTTCGGCTGGTTGAATGCCAGCTGATCCGCCCAAAGATGCCGGTGAGGCATCGAAGGTAGCCGGCAAGCGCTGCCCGGAATGCGGCAAGCCTGCGGAAAACCCCAAAACCCTGCCGTTCTGCTCCCCGCGCTGCCGCGACGTCGATCTGAACCGCTGGCTGTCCGGTAAATACGTCATCCCCGGTCGCGAGAATCAGGGCGAGGACGAGGAGTAGGGGAACTCTGCGTCGCATTGATTTTACCCATCCCTGTCCCCACACTCCCGACAACAGCGACGACCCGAGCCAATCGGACGATCATCTGCGGAGGAGTGGGCCCATGCTGAATCGCCGTCGTTTTGTCGGTCTCACCGCGGCTGCGATCGCCGCACCCTGCGCTGTTCCAGGCCGCGCGCGCGGTGCGGAATGGCCGCTGCGGAATGTGCGCATCGTGGTGCCGTTCCCGCCGGGCGGTTCGACCGACATCACCGCGCGGCTGGTCGGCAACCGCCTGCAGGAAGTATGGGGCCAGACGGTGGTGATCGAGAACAAGCCCGGCGCCGGCGGCAACATCGCCTCCGACATGGTCGCCCGTTCCGATCCTGATGGTTACACCATCTTCATCGTCGGGCCGGGGCTGGCCACCAACATGTTCCTGTATCCGTCGCTGAGCTACGACCCGGTCGGTGATTTCGCACCGGTGACGCTGTTGATCACCCAGCCCAATTTGATGTGCGTGCCGCTTTCCAAGCCGGCGAAATCGGTGAAGGAGTTCATCGCCTATTGCAACGAAAACCGCGGCAGGGTGACCTATGCCTCGTCGGGCAACGGCACTACGCTGCATCTGAGCGGCGAATTGTTCAAGCGGCTGGCCAATGTCGAGATGACGCACATCCCCTATCGCGGCGGTGCGCTCGCCCTCAACGATTTGCTTCCCGGCCGCGTCGATGTCTCCTTCGACAACATGCCCTCGGTCATCGGGCATGTCAGGGCAGGCGCCGTGCGCGCGCTGGCGGTGACCACCAGGGAGCGCGTCCCCGTGGTGCCCGACATCCCGACGATTTCGGAATCGGGCGTACCCGGCTTCGACGTCTCGAGCTGGTTCGGCTTCTTCGTGCCCATGAAGACGCCGCCGGAGGTCATCGCGAAACTCAACGCCGACACCAACGCCGCGCTCGCGCATGCGTCGGTGAAACCCCGCTTCGACGACCTCGGCGCCACCCCGCGCGGCACCACGCCGGAGCAGCTCGCCGCCTTCCTGAAGTCGGAAATCGACAAATGGGGCCCGGTAATCAAGGACGCGCGGATCAAGGTGGAGAACTGAGT
>JBOHIT010000712.1:0-17767 GCA_050726155.1 Bradyrhizobium sp. | reverse complement strand
AAATGCGGCAGACATGACGGAGGGAGCGAATGGCCTATACCCTTGAACAATTGAGCGCCGACATCCGCAAGACTCTTAAGTCGGATTCCGGGGTGACCGGTAAGCAGCAGGTGTGCAAACTCGTGTCGAAGGCGCTGCTCGACCAAGAATTCATCGCCAGGCACCTGACTGTCGAGCAGTGCCAACCGCGTAAGGTGTTGTACGAGGACCCGGAGCTCGGCTTCTGCGTTTGCGGGCATGTTTACGAGAAAGCCGCTCACGGCTCGCCGCACGATCACGGTTCCAGTTGGGCCATCTATGGCCTGGCGGTCGGCGATACCGAGATGACCGACTGGCGCGTTGTCAGGAAGGGCGAGGGTGACGAGCCGACCTTGGTCGAACCGGCCAAGACCTATGTCCTGAAGCCGGGCGACAGCCACTTCTATGAAGTGGGT
Organism: Bradyrhizobium sp.; assembly: GCA_050726155.1. Taxonomy (GTDB): domain Bacteria; phylum Pseudomonadota; class Alphaproteobacteria; order Rhizobiales; family Xanthobacteraceae; genus Bradyrhizobium. The sequence continues at coordinate 17,333 of JBOHIT010000712.1, read as the reverse complement.
GTGATCCACTCACCAAAGCGAGATGGGCTCACCAAGCTGGTGCGTGTCGAGGGCAGGAATCTCGACCACGTGCAGCGCTCGAACATCAAGGCGGCCTGAGTGCCGCATAGCAAGATCAAACGGATCGATGCGGGGACCTTGAAGGCCCAACTTCACGACGGCGGCGAGTTGGCCCTGCTCGACGCGCGCGAGGAATGGCCGTTCGGCAAGCGCCACCTTCTGATGGCATCGTGCATTCCGCTCAGCCGGCTCGAGCTCATGGTCGACGATCTCGTGCCGCGGCGCGGTACACGCGTCGTCTGGTGCGATGACGGCGAGGGATTGGCGGCGCGCGCCGCGGAACGGATGTCCGCGCTCGGCTATGACGACGTCGCCTGGCTCGACGGCGGCATAGCCGTGTGGGAGGCGGCCGGCTTCCGCGTCTATAGCGGGGTGCACGTTCCCAGCAAGGCCTTTGCCGAAGTGGTCGAGCACGAGGCGGGTACGCCCTGGATCTCCGTTAAGGATCTGCAAGCGTTGATCGATCGAAAGGCCGATATCGCGATCTACGACAGCCGCTCGTTCGAGGAGTATCACAACAACAGCATTCCGACCGCGATCAACGTTCCCGGCGCGGAGCTGGTCTATCGCTTCGCCGATCTCATGCCATCGCTCGATACCACGGTCATCGTCAATTGCGGCGGTCGCACGCGCAGCATCATCGGGGCGCAATCGCTGATTAACGCCGGCGTGCGCAACAAAGTCGTTTCCCTGAAGGACGGCACCATGGCCTGGCACCTCGCGGGCCTCGAAGTCGTGCATGGGGCGACGCGAAAGCCGCCCGACGTCAGTGCGCACGGACTGCAGTCCGCAGGTGAAGCCGCTGTACGGGTTGCGGCGCGCTGCGGCATCGCGCGTATCGACAAGCGTACGCTCGATTCATGGCGCGCCGAGGCAGCCCGGCGCAGCCTGTACGTCCTGGACGTGCGCTCGCCCGAGGAATACGAGGCTGGCCATTTGCGCGGTGCACGCTCGGCGCCTGGCGGCCAGCTTGTGCAGGAAACCGACTCGCATATGACCATTTGGGGCGCCCGCGTCGTGCTTGTCGACGACAACGGCGTCCGCGCAACCATGACTGCGTCGTGGCTGAAACAAATGGGTTGGACGGACATTGCGGTTCTGGCGGCCGGCCCGGACGATGGCGACTGGGAAACCGGACCGTATGTGCCGCGTATTCTTGGTCTCGAAACGGCCTCGGCGCCGCATATCGATGCGTTGGATTTGCGCGATCGATTGGCGACAGGCAACGGGACGGTGATTGATCTCAACCTGAGCACGCGCTACGCGCTGGGCCATATTCCGGGTGCCTGGTTTGCGATCCGGTCGCGCCTTGGCGCGGCACTCGCAACGCTCCCCTCCCGTCAGGCGATTGTGCTGACGTCGCCCGATGGCGCGCTTGCGGCCCTGGCGGCAGTTGAGTTGCAGGCCGTGGCCTCTGTGCCGGTGATGACGCTTGCTGGTGGCACGCAGGCTTGGGTTCGAGCGAGATTGCCTCTCGAGACGGGGACAACCCGAATGACGGACCAAGCCGACGATGTGTTCCTCTCACCACGCGAGCGCGGCCAGAATCGCGAGGACGCGATGCGCGAATACCTGACCTGGGAGATCAATCTGGTCAACGATATGGCAGAGGACGACGACCACCGCTTCCACATCATCGCATGAACCGAAGCTGTCCTAGGCACTATCGCTAGACTCCGGCAAATTGAAAGCCCGGCATCGCCGGGCTTTTTTTGTTGAATTTATTGGCAGCTATTCCGCCGTCCCTTTTCCGTGGTTTTCAGCAGCCCTTCGGAGTTGCTGATCGTTTTGACTAACATCGGTATCAGGGGAAAAGCGGAAGCGACAGGACATCGTAGAACTGCCGCGAATGGCACTTAGCCGACATCCATGTGTCCCAAATGTCCTCTTTGCGCCAGAAGCGGACATGCAATCCAAGGCGGCTTTGACCCCCAGCGGACATCGGTGGGCTCTTGGACCCGTGCGGAAAACTGCTTACCATTAGCACCGGGTGTCGAGGTGGGGCTGACCGTGAAGCGGCGCGAGTTCATCAGGTTGATCGGCGGCGCGGTGTCGGCTTGGCCGCTTGCGGCGCGCGCACAGCAGCTATCGATTCCCGTGGTTGGTTGGCTCAGCGCGGCGAGGCAAGGGCAGTCCCTACAAAGCGTGGAAGCATTCCGGCGCGGCTTGAGCGAAACCGGTTTCGTCGACGGCCAAAGCGTCAAAATCGAATACCGCTGGGCCGAGGGACGCTACGCGGAACTGCCCGCATTGGCGGCCGATCTCATCAGTCGCAATGTGGCTGTCATCGTTGCCAGCGGCGGAAGCGTTTCGGCGCTGGCGGCCCAAAAGGCGACGGCGTCGATCCCAATTGTTTTTGCAAGCATGGGGGCCGATCCGATCAAGGTCGGTCTTGTCCCCAACCTCAATCGGCCAGGGGGAAATGTCACCGGGAACACCATATTCTCCAATGAGCTCAGTGCGAAGAAGCTGGAGATCATAGCCGGCCTGGTGCCCGCGCCGGCGGCCATCGCTTTGCTCGTCAACCCGGACGGCCCTACCGCCAATTCTGTGGTGCAGGTCACGCAGGAGGCAGCGCATGCGCTGGGGCGACGGCTGTTGATCCTGCGGGCGAGCAATGAGCGGGAGATCGAAACGGCCTGGGCTGGCGTCGTGGAGCAAAGTGCGGGCGGGTTGATCGTCGCGCCGGACGGATTCTTCGGCTCGAGTCGCAATCAACTCGCCGCTTTGGCAACCCGCCACAAGATACCGGCGATCTACGAAGGGAGTTCGTTCGCCCGTGCCGGCGGCTTCATCAGCTACGGTGCCGATGGCCTGGAAGCTTTCCGTCAGGGTGGCATCTATGCCGGCAGAATCCTCAAAGGGGCCAAGCCCGCCGACCTGCCGGTCTTACAACCGGCCAAGTTCGATCTGGTGATCAACCTCGAGGCCGCAAAAGTCCTTGGCATCACGATACCTAATACGCTCCTCATACAGGCGACTGAAGTGATCGAATGATGTAGCCGGGCAAGTCGATTCTGATTTACAGAAACCGTGTCAAGCCCCAAAATAAAAAATATTTCGCTTTATCCGAATATAGAACCATGGCACATGATAGCCATCCCGTCCCACTCAGAGGGGCGTTGGCCATCGTCGCTGGCGAGGGACGGGTCGCGGTGGACGCGGAGGTTGCGCCTGACGAGCGTGGCCAATGCGTACGGTGAAGTCGTGTGGTCCTGACGCCGCGGTGCTGGCGTCAACGCACCTGGGGGCAACAGCTTCTTAAGGGCGCAACGGAGGCAAAAGAGCCGTTCTCCGGGGAGAGCACGAAGTAAGCCGTAAAGCCACTGCGCAGGGAATGTCGGATGCTCTCCGCTGCCCTGTATGCTCGTGGGCGCACCTTCTTGTGCACATTGCTCACGAGATCGCGGGTGCAGCGCGCATCCGGCATTCCCTGCGCCCTCTGATTTGAGAGGGCGGGAAGTTTCCAGCAAAGCTCGGGCGATCGGCGCCGCGAGAACGCACATTCCTGTCCGAGCCGCGGCCGCCGGCGGACGGGTAGGCCAATGGCCTTGTTATCCGGCCGGAACCCGAGGACAGCTCAAATTTTAACGTTTTCACTAGATCAACGTTCACGATACGTCTTAAGCCACAGAGAACTCCTTATCCGTAAGCTTCGCAGACGCATCGTCACCGCAAGGGCTCCGGGGTTCCATGACAGCTTTAGCCAACAAGACTCCCTCCAAACGCCGGCTGCTGCTGGCGTCGGACCGGAACGATAAAAGCACCGAATTGGCCGGCATTCTCCAGTCGGTCAGCCAGGTCGACATGATCGCCACCGCGGATATTCCCGATGCGCCGGCGCGCGATCTCTCCGGCATCGTGGTCGACATCAATCTGCGGTCGGCCGAGAGCGTGCAACTGGTGCGCAACAAGCTGCGGACCGAAGCCTATCGCGAAATGCCAAGGCTGTTCGTGCTGGCCGATGCGCTGCATCACGGATCGATGCAGGCCTGGGCGCTCGGCGCCACTGATACGATCGCACGGCCGTTCGACGCGCAGGGCATCCTGCAGCGCATCCGCGCCGCCTTTCCCGACGACAGTTCATACAACGAGACCGATCGCGGCAAGGCCTTGAACCGTGGCGTCGAGGCCGCGCACGGCGTCATGGTCAAGATCTTCGAACGGCTGCCCGCCGGTGAGCCGTTGAAATTCAGCGATGTCGTCGAAGCCGAAAACAAGATTCTCAAGGCCATCAAGCACACCTCGCTGCGGGAATGGCTGACCACCGTCGGCTGCCACCATACCGACAGCTATCGGCATTGCCTGTTCGTCACCGGCTTTGCGGTCGCATTCGCGCAGCATCTCGGCATGCGCGACGACGACCAGCGCCGTCTCGCCCGCGCGGCGCTGTTGCACGATGTCGGCAAGGCTTTCGTCCCGGTCGCGATTCTCGACAAGCCGGATTCGCTGACGCCGGATGAAATGCACGAGATCCGTCAGCATCCGCGGCGCGGCTACGACGCGCTGGCGGCGCAAGGCGGCTTCCCGCCGGAAATGCTCGACGTGGTGCTGCACCACCATGAATTCCTCGACGGCACCGGCTATCCCGACGGCCTCTCCGGCAAGGAGATCAGCGACATCGTCCGCCTGACGACGATCGTCGACATCTATGCCGCGCTGGTCGAGAAGCGCGCCTACCGCCTCCAGTTCACCCACGTCAAGGCGTTCGGGCTGATGGAAGAGATGGGCGACAAGCTCGATCAGCATCTGCTGCAGGCATTCCGCCCGATCGCGTTCGGGTATGGTTGAGGACGGGATCCGCGACGCGGAGCTCACCCCAGCATCTTGCGCAGTTCCGCCTTCGCCACCTTCTCCAACGTCGAGCGCGGCATCTCGTCGACGAAAATGATCTCGCGCGGCACCTTGAAGTCAGCCAGCGCCTTGCGGCAGGCGGCCATCACATTGTCCTGCAGATCGGCCGGTGCCGCCGCGACGCCTGCCAGCGGAATGATGAACACGACCGGCACCTCGTCGAGCATCGGATGCTTCTTGGCCACCACCGCGGCCTCGCGCACCCCGGGTACGACAGCCACCACCTGTTCGATCTCCGACGCCGCGACGTTCTCGCCGCCGACTTTCAGCATGTCCTTGGCGCGGTCGCCGAACCTGATGAAGCCGTTCTCGAGCAGCGTGACGCGGTCGCCGGTGATAAAATAGCCGTGCTCGTCAAAGCTTTCCCGCGTGGCCTTCTCGTTGTGCAGATATTCCGCAAACAGCGACAGTCCGGGAATGCCCTTGATCAGGAGATTGCCGGTGTCGCCGACTTGCGTAGGCGAACCGTCGTCACCGGTGACGCGGATTTCATATTCCGGCGCGGCGCGGCCGATCGACATCGGCGTGTTGGGCTGATCGACCTCGCCGACGATGCCGTGGGTGATGGTCTCGGTCATGCCCCACCAGCCGATGGTCTTGATGCCGAAGGAGGCGAATGGCGGCGGATCGTTGACAGCGGTGCCCCAGAGCCGGAATTTGTGGTGCTTCGGAACCTCGTGCTCGAGCAATGCCTTCATGCAGAACGGGATCGTCGAGGTCCAGGTGCAGTTGTGTTCCAGCGCCACGCTCCAGAACCGGCTCGCGGAGAAGCGCGGCTGGATCACGCAGGTGGCGCCGACCCACAGCGATGCCAGCATCGAATAGGCCAGCGCGTTGGTGTGGAACAGCGGCAAATAAGTCTGGTGCACGTCGCCTTGATGCAAATCCTCATGCGCGGCGTTGATCTTGGCGCCCCACAGCGCGTTGGCGTGGGTCCACAGCACCGCCTTCGGGGCGCGACGTGGTGCCGGAGGTATATTGGACGCTGCAGGCGGCAAACGGATCGGTGGCGCGGCGCGGCCGGTCGGCGCTGTCGGCGAACAATGTCTCGAAACTGTCGCCGCGTGGCGCGCCGCTACCTTGTGCGGGGGCCGCGCCTGCGTCATGCGAGATCACCGCGATCCAGCGCAGATCGCGGCAATGCGCCGAAATTATCTCGGCATAAGCGGGCTGGGTGATGGCGGCCACTGCGCCGCAATGACCCGCAAAGTATTCCATTTCGGCCGCTGCCGAGCGGGTGTTGGTGGTGACTGCGATGGCGCCGAGCTCGACACAGGCAAACCAGGCCAGCATGGCCTCGATGCAATTGTCGAGATGGATCAGCACATATTCGCCGGGCCTGATGCCGCGTTTGACGAGGCCCGCCGCGAGCGCGCCGACGCGGTCGTGAAATTCACCGTAGGACCATGTCCGCGCCGGGGCTTCGAACGACGCCCAGATCAGGAACGGATGGTCGCGCCGGCTCTCTGCGCGCATCCGCAGCAGCCACGGCACGTCGAGGCCTGCGAACGGTCCGACGACGCCTGGAGCCTGTGAAGCTGGCATGATTCCTCCCCGGTACAGCGTTGACCTGCTGCCTTGGTTGTTGCTTGGGAGCAGTTCTGCCACTGGATGGGGCGGTGCGCAAATCGCGATTCGTCATCCCTGTCTCGTCATCCTGAGGTGCGAGCCTCTTCGGCGAGCCTCGAAGGATGACTGGCTCGGTGCTTGCGGCCATCCTTCGAGGCGCGCAAAAGCGCGCACCTCAGGATGACGGCGGTACGCGTGTTAGAGATCGCCGTCCCTCGTACGACGAAATCTCGATCAGACTGCCGTCCGGATCCCGGCAATAGACCGAGCGCAGCGTGCCGCGGGCGCCTTGCTTGGCGACCGGGCCTTCCTCAATGGCGACACCATTCGCCTTTAGATGCGCGACCACCTGGTCCGGCGTGCTCGCGGTCAGGAAGCAGAGATCGTCGCTGCCGGCGGTCTCATGATCCGCCGTGAACCAGTCGACCTTGTCGGCGTCACGCGGCCGCACGTTGATCTTCTGGTTCCCGAACACCAGCGATGTCCGCGGTGTCTTGCCCGGCCCCGGATCGAACACCCTGACCTCCATGCCGAGGATGTTGCGGTACCATTCAGCGGACCGCGCCACGTCGGAGACATTGATAACGAGATGATCGAGCGCGCTCACCTTGACGGACATGCCTAGTCCTTATGTAGCGGTTGGGGGCGTTGGGTCGCACTGGCCGCATGGAAGTTTGTTTGTTACAACGCGCCCCGTATTCAGTTCAATAGAAACGGCCCGGGCTCTGAACCCGCGCCCCAGGGAGAAACTTCATGATTTCACGCCGCACCGCGATCTGCCTGACCGCAATCGGCCTTTCGATGACCGCTTCGATCAGCACCGCCCTGGCGGCGGATTATCCGACGCGACCGGTCAAGTGGGTGGTCGGATACCCCCCGGGCGGCGCCACCGACATCATCGCGCGGCTGATCGGCCAGCGGCTGTCGGAGAAGCTCGGGCAGCAATTCGTGATCGAAAACAAGCCTGGCGCCGGCAACAATATCGCCACCGAGTCGGTGATCAACGCCGAGCCCGACGGCTACACGGTGCTGCTGGTCAACCCGGCGAACTACATCAATGCAACGCTTTACGCCAACCTGAAATTCAACCTCGTTCGCGACATCGCTCCCGTCGCCTCCTTCAACCGCGTTCCGAACGTAATGACGGTCAACAAGGATGTGCAGGCGAAGAATGTCGCCGAGTTCATTGCCTATGCGAAGGCCAATCCGGGCAAGGTAAACCTGGCCTCATCGGGCAACGGCACATCGGTGCATCTGTCCGGCGAAATGTTCATGGCCATGACCGGGGTCAAGATGCAGCACGTGCCCTACCGTGGTGCTGCGCCTGCGATTACCGACATGCTCGGCGGCCAGGTGCAGGTGATCTTCGACAACATGCCGTCCATCATCCAGCACATCCGTTCCGGCGCGCTGCGTGCGCTGGCGGTGACCACGCTGGAGCCGTCCGGGCTGTTGCCAGACGTGCCGACGGTCGCCGCCACCGTGCCCGGCTATGAGGCGAGCGCGCTGTTCGGGATGGGCGCGCCGAAGAACACGCCAAAGGAAATCATTGCCAAGCTCAACAGCGAGATCAACGCGATCCTGGCCGAGCCCGACATGAAGAAGCGCCTGATCGAACTCGGTGGTGATCCGCTGATCCAGACTCCGGAGAAGTTCGGCGCCGATATCGTGGCCGAGACCGAGAAGTGGAAGAAAGTGATCGAAAGCGCCAATATCGAGAGGGTGCAGTAAGCGTCCGGAACATTCCGGGAGCCGCGGTGTTTTGTAAACAAGGCGATGCGGCTCTTATGCCGGCACAGGAGATCGATCATGCGCAATGCAATGCTAGCGATACTGGCCTTGTCGGCGGCAACTGCCGCCACCATCGCCGGCTCCGCACCCGCAGCGGCGTACGATTATCCATATTGCGCGCAGGGCCGGAGTGTCGGCATTCCCGGTGAATGCGCCTACACCAACTATTCCCAATGCATGGCTGCGGCTTCGGGCCGAGGTCTTTCCTGCAACGTCAATCCCCGCGCGGCCTTGAACCAGCAGCCGCGGCGGGGCCGGGTTTATCGGGATTACTGAGAAAAATTGCGAACGGGCGCTTGACGCCCTTTCGTTTGCGCCTATACTAAACCGTATGGTTAAGTATCGGGAAGAAGTTCTGGACCGCACCTTTGCCGCCCTCGCTGACCCGACCAGGCGCGCGCTGGTGGCGCGGCTCGGCGATCGCGACAGCCTTTCCGTGAGCGAACTGGCGCAGCCCTTTGCGATGTCGCTACCCGCGATCATGAAGCATCTCGACGTGTTGTCGGATGCCGGCCTGATCGCGCGGGAGAAGACCGGCCGCACGGTCGCGTGCCGATTGACCGCCAAGCCTATGGAGCAGGCGATGGACTGGTTGAACCGCTACCAGCGCTTCTGGTCCGACAATCTCGACCGTCTTGCAGCTTTTGTGGAGGAAGACCCATGGCCACCCAGTCAAGCATCCAGTCAAGTTCCGCCCGCGACGCCGGCCTCGCAGCCAAACCAAGCCTCACCATCAAACGTCGTATCAATGCGGCGCCGTCGAAAATCTACGCCGCGTGGACCGACCCGGAAAAACTAGCGGCGTGGTTCGGACCCTCGAAGGTCAGGGAAGGCTCGCTGCAAGCGGAGACTGACCTGCGGGTCGGCGGCAGCTACCGCATCAGCTTCAACGCCACCGATGGCGAGTACTTTCAGGTCGGCGGCGTCTATCGCGAAATCGTGCCGAACGAGCTGCTGGTGATGAGCTGGGCCTGGCATTCGACGCCGGAGCGCGAATCGCAACTCACGATCGCGCTCAAGCCCGACGGCGCCGGCACGCTGCTGACCTTGCATCACGAGCAGTTCTTCAATGAGGCCGCGCGCGACGGCCACGAGAAGGGCTGGATCGATCTGCTCGGCAAGCTCGAACAATCCCTGACCTGATACCCGGCACAGGAGTTCCCATGCAGCCGCATAATATCGTCTCACGCGAAGCGTGGATCGCCGCCCGCAAGGCTCATCTGGCCCATGAGAAGGAACTGACGCAGGCCCGCGAGCGCCTGAACGAAGAGCGCCGTGCGCTGCCCTGGGTCAAGGTCGACAAGGATTATGTGTTCGACGGGCCCGGCGGCAAGGTGACGTTGGCGGATCTGTTCAGGGGGCGCAGCCAGCTCGTGGTGCAGCACTTCATGTTTGCGCCTGACTGGAACGAAGGCTGCAAGCACTGCTCGTTCTGGGCTGACGGATTTGAGCGCATCGTGCCGCATCTCGCCGCGCGCGACACCATGCTGGTGGCGATCTCGCGGGCGCCGGTGGAAAAACTCACCGCGTTCAAGGCGCGGATGGGCTGGAGCTTCGACTGGCTATCGTCCGGCAACAGCGATTTCAATTATGACTACGCCGTGTCGTTCACCGCGGATGCGATCAAATCAGGCGAGAACATCTATAATTTCGGTACATCCGGCTTTGGTATCGAAGATGCGCCCGGGATCAGCGTGTTCTACCGCGACGAGGTCGGGAACATCTTCCATACCTATTCCTGTTTCGCGCGCGGCCTCGACATGATGAACGCGACCTATCACTATCTCGATCTGACGCCGCTCGGCCGTCACGAGGAAGGCCTGCCGTATCCGATGGATTGGGTGCGGCTACGTGACCAGTACACACCGGCGCCGGATCAGGCATGCTGCGGTCAGAGTTGAACCAAAGTCTCGAACCGTCATTGCGAGCGCAGCGAAGCAATCCATCTCGCGGCATAACGGAAGAATGGATTGCTTCGCGGAGCCTGTCATCGGGCGCGCATTCGCGCGACCAGGTGGCTCGCAATGACGACCAAAACCAAGAGGAAATGACTCATGGCCTATGTCGACGGCTTCATCGTCGCGGTTCCAAAGAAAAACATCGCGGCCTACCGCAAGATGTCAACCAAGGCCGGCAAGGTCTGGCGCGAATATGGCGCGCTGGATTATCGCGAATGGGTCGCTGACGACGTCAAGGTCGGCAAACTGACCTCGTTCCCGCGCAGCGTCAAACAGAAACCGGGCGAGACCGTGGTGTTCGCCTGGATCACCTACAAGTCGCGCGCGCAACGCGACAAGATCAATGCCAAGGTCATGGCCGATCCCAGGCTCAACTCGATGGGAGACATGAAGTCGATGCCGTTTGACCCGAAGCGGATGATCTATGGCGGCTTCAAAAGCCTGGTGAAGGTCTAGGCTGTCGCGGCGGCATACCGGCCACGTGCCGCCGCACGGAATTGTCGATGCTTCGTCCAACCGAAGTAGGTGCGCAAGCCCTTCTCAAGGCTGCGGATAACTGTCCGCGCCTGCTGGACGGCTGCCCCGGCCACCAAATACTCTTCGCCTCGACCGCACAGAACAAAAAGAACCGTCGCGGTCCGAGGCGTTGGCGTGAGCATACAGGTTGCCATTCTGAAAGTTTTGGCCAGTCATGGCAGCGGCCGAGCCACGCTCGCTTCACTCAAACGGGACATCGTCATTCTCTCCACGAGCGGCCCGGACTGGGACGCGCGCATCAAGCGCCTGGCCCGGCGCGTCCCGGCGATCGATATTTTCGGCGCCGGCTACGTGCTGCGTGACGACGAGGGTTGGCAGATCACGGCCGCAGGTCGGGAGTTCCTGAACATGCTCGAGGCCGTGACGCAGGATAACCGGTCGGCTGAAACGGATCCGCCGCCATCGCAGGAGGAGCGTCGTCAGGGTGCGCTCATCGTCGTCGGTCACCGCTTCAAAAACCGGACCCGGTCGAATCGCGATCCGGCGCCGGTGCAGCAATCCGACCAACGCCGCCATCCGCGGCACGATTCGAACGCGTGACCTTTTCGGGCCATCTCTGATATTCTGCGAACAGAATTTCGGAGCGTCCCGGCCCCATGTCGAACTCCCCGCATAATCCGTCCTCCGGACGGCGTCATCCCGGTGACGAAGCGCTCGAAAGGGCCGTCGGCGCCTTGCAGATGAACAGGCCTGGCGAAGCCGAGCGGCTCGCTGCGGGCGTCTTGCGAGCGAACCGGAATAATCACATGGCCGCCAAGGTGCTCGGCTGGGCGCTGCTGGCGCAGAACCGCGCCGCCGATGCAATTGCACCGGTCGAGCGGGCCGCGCGGCGCAGCAATGATCCGGAAATTGAGACCGTGCTCGCGGTCGCACTCGCCGCCATCGGACGCCAGCAAGAGGCGCTCGACCAATTGCGGCAAACGACAGACCGGCGTCCCGCGTTCGCGCCGGCGTTCCGGGAATATGCCGGCCAGCTCGTGAAGCTCGGCCGCTTCGACGAAGCCATCGAGGTGATTGAAGGCGCCATTGCGCTGGCGCCCGACGTGATTGATCTCCAACTCGACCTCGCGCGGCTGCGTCTCAACGGCAATGACCGGGTCAAGGCCCGCCTGATCCTGTCGCAAGCGCTCTCGGCCGCGCCAGGCCGGCCCGACATTCTGGCCGCGTTGGCTCGGGTGATGCTGCTGGACGGTGACTATGCCGCTGCGGCGGACATGTTCCGGCATCTGCTGGCGCTGCGGCCCGACGATGCCATGACGCGGGCCGATCTCGGTGCCTGCCAATTGGAAATGGGAGCGCGCGACGCCGGCGAATCGACGCTGCGCGCGGCGACCCGCGGCAGGCCGGACATGCTTGGCCGCGCGGTCCATCTGCTGGCGGCGACTTCCCATGGCCGCTGCTTCTTTCGGCCAAGCGCCGCCGTGAAATTCCTGGGCAGCTGAGATCCGCAGGTTCTGGACGAGGGTCCTGCGTCTCAGGTCCGGAACTGCCGCCGGTAATAACCGGGCTCACGCGTAATCGTCGTTGTCAGCTGGTGAGCCCGCTGGGTTTCCTCGGCCGTCAGCGCCGTGGCCTGTGCCACCCAATTTTCCCGCTTGACCGGGATGCATTGTGCGATTGGCGTGCCCTTAGGCAGCACACCGCTGAAATTCGTGTCGTGCCAATGGGCCGGAAAATGAATCCAGTTGTCGTGATAGCGATCGCAATCGACCCAACCGGTCAACGTCGTGAAAGGCAAGTCGAACCGGTTGAACGGGTGGGTGAACAGCACCGAATAGCCTTCGGGCGCTTCGATGGTCCAGAGATTGTGAAACTTGATCAGGAACCGGTCAGGCTCGAACAGGGGCGTGCCGGTCACCTGGCTGGAATCATGGAACCCGATCGGCGATCGCACAAAGCTCACCGCGCCGCCCGGCGGCAGGTCGTTTTCCCAGGTGATCTCGCCGTTCTCGAACTTGAGATCGCATATCAAGGGGATCAGGAACCCCGACGTCATGGCGTCGATGAATGGGGGACAGCGCTTGACGGTGTCCTCGTCGCGGCCGTGCAGGGCATTGAACGCCTGCGGCGGCATCGATTTGAGCCATCCGGGCAATCCGTGATTTGCCGGCACAGGCTGTGGGATCAATCCCTCCAGTTCAGCCGGGCAGCGAAATTTCAAAATAATTGGGTCGCAATGATCGGGCACGCATCATTCTCGTTGGAGGCATCGTTGCTCAGTCAAGCTTCCCAAGAGCCGGATGCAATCGGGATACAATTCCCACTCTATCACGCAAATCTGCACGGGAGTATCTCGTGAGGCGCTCCGCAAGGGTGATCTCGCAGGCCCAGCATGTAATATCGCAGGCTTCGAAGACCGCTCCTTAAACATTGAAGTCGGCCGCTTGCTCGCTCGCATCAAGGCGGCGTAGCGGCGCTTAGGTCAAGAGCAGCGCCATGCCGGGGTCACCCTTCTCCATGGCCCGGCGATAGGCCGGGCGGCGGCCGATGCGCCCGAGATAGCCGACGATATTGGGGCAGCGGCCGAGATCGTAGGGCAGGAAATAGCGCATGGTGGTGAGCGAGAACCCCATCATGATATCGGCCGCGGTAAACTCGCTGCCGGCAAGATATTCCGTCTCCCGCGTGCGGGCCTCGACCAGGTCGAAGGCGCGGTCGACGCGCGTTCTGGTGGCCAGCAACACCGGATTGTCGTCTGCTAGTTTCAGCCGGTTCAGGATCATGTTGCGTCCCATGTTCGCCTGCAGCGTGCCGTTGGCGAAGTGAAACCAATAGAGATATTGCGCGAAATCGCGATGGTCTGAATTCAACGACAGGCGGCCGCCGCTATATTTCGCCAGGATATAGTCGACCACGGCGCCGGACTCCGCCAGCACCAATTCGCCGTCGGTGATGACGGGTGCGGCACCAATCGCGTGCAGCGCCTTGTAATCCGCAGGTGCGAGGATCGTGACGGGATCGCGCGTGTAGCGCTTCAGCTCGTAGGGGACGGACAGCTCCTCGCACAGCCAGACGATCCGCTCTGATTGCGATTTACCCAGATGATGGACGGTGAGCATGCAGGATTTTCCCTTTGCAGCCAGCCGGCGATCAAACCCATTCCGGCGTCAATTCGATCGCGCTTGCGCCTCGAGTTGCCGGCTGTAGCGCGACATCGCAAAGCAAAAGGCAAAATAGATCAGACTGACGAAGATATAAACCTCGACGCTGAAGGATTGCCAGGCCGGATCGATGATCGAGGTCTTGGCCGTCGTCAGCAAATCGAAGATGCCGATGATCAGGACCAGGCTGGTGTCCTTGAAGAAGGCGATGAACGTATTCACCAGCGGTGGGATCACATGGCGGATCGCTTGCGGCAGGATGATCAGGCCATTCTTCTTCCAGTACGACAGCCCGAGCGCATCGGCGGCATCATATTGTCCGCGCGGCACCGCCTGCAGGCCGCCGCGAATGACCTCGGCGAGATAGGCGCCGGCATATAGCACGAAGGCGATCTGGGCCCTGAGCAGCTTGTCGATATTGATTCCATCCGGCATGAACAGCGGGAACATCACGCTCGCCATGAACAGCAAGCTGATCAGGGGTACGCCGCGGATCAGCTCGACATAGAGCACGCAGAGCGAGCGGATCGCAGGCAGTTTGGAGCGGCGGCCGAGGGCAACGAGGATGCCGAGCGGAAAGCCGAAGGCGAGCCCGAAGGTCGCGAGAATCAGCGTCACCGGCAATCCGCCCCAGCGATCCTGCGAAACATAGGTCAGGTCGAAAATGCCGCCCCACATCAGGACGCCGATCGACACCAACGCGCCGATCCAGATCGCTACGAGCTTGTTGCCCCATAGACTGCGGCGGGTCGACAGGTAGAACAGCGCAATGAATGTCAGCGTTGCCAGCGCCGGCCGCCACTGTTCGCTGAATGGATAGGTGCCGAACAGGATGAAGCGATATTTTTCGGGGATCACAGCCCAGCAGGCGCCGATGCCGCGAAGTGCCCGGCACGGACCGGTCTGATCGCCCGAGATAATCCAGATCGCGTTCACAAAGGCCCATTGCACCAGGCTGAACAGCGCCTTGCCGAGCACCGCGATCAGCAACAGCGACATGATCGACGAGGGGATCGACGCGAACAGATTGGCGCGCAGCCATCCGATGGTGCGCCCGGACAAGGTCCTGCGGTACCGCGGTCGGTCGAGCGGCAGCGGATTCTCCGGGGCTGATGTCATCGACGTCATGGGATCATCGCTCCACCAGCGCGATGCGCGCGTTGTACCAGTTCATGAAAAAGCTGATGCCGAGGCTGATGGTGAGGAACACCAGCATGATGAGGGCGATGGCCTCGATCGCCTGGCCGGTCTGGTTCAGCGTCGTGTTCGCGATCGAGACGATGTCCTGGTAGCCGACCGCGACCGCCAGCGAGGAATTCTTGGTCAGGTTCAGATATTGGCTGGTCATCGGCGGGATGATGACGCGCAGCGCTTGCGGCAGCACGATATGCCGCAGCATGAAGCTGCGGCGCAGCCCGAGCGCCTTCGCGGCATCCCATTGGCCGACGTGGACGGCCTGGATGCCGCTGCGCACGATCTCGGCGATGAAGGCCGAGGTGTAGGTGACGAGCGCGATCAACAGCGCGAAATATTCCGGCGCCAGCGTCAACCCGCCGACGAAATTGAAGCCGCGCAATTCGGGGATCGTGATGTTCCAGGACGCGCCGATGGTCCAGGACAGCAGCGCGGGTAGTCCGACCACGAGCCCCAGCGCGTAAGGCCAGACCGGGCGCATCCGGCCGTCCGCCATCTGCTGCGCAACCAGCCGGCGCCGGATGAAGTACAACGCGATCAGTCCGAGCACCGCGGCGCCGAGCACCCAGAGGTTCGCATCCTCGATCGGGACCGAGGGGAGTATCAGGCCCCGGTTCGAAAGGTAGACGCCGTCGACCGGCTTCCAGGCGTTGCGCGCCGCCGGAAGTCCCTGCATCAGCACGTACCAGAACAGCAGCTGCAGCAGCAGCGGAATGTCGCGGAGAATCTCGACATAGACCGCCGACAGCCGCGACAGCAGCCAGTTCGACGATAGCCGGGCGATCCCGACCAATGTTCCAAGCACGGTCGCGAGCACGATGCCGATGACAGCGACGCGCAGCGTATTGATGATGCCGACCAGGAACGCGCGCGCGTAAGGATCTTTCGGGCTGTAGGCGAGCCAGCTGTCCGCGATCGGCATTCCCGCCTCGCGGCCGAGAAAGGCAAAGCCGGTCGAGATCCGGCGGACCGAGAGATTGTGCAGCGCGTTCGACCACAGCCAGCCGACGAGGGCGACCGCGATCCCGACCACCAATATCTGCCAGAGCAGTCCGCTCAGGCGCTGCCTGTTCCAGGACGTGCGCCATCGCGCGGGACGAGGGGCTTCGGGCGTCGATACCGTCACAGCATGACATTCCTTACTGCAGCAGCGATCTTCGGCCAGGCGCCGGGAGACGCGTTTCATATGTTGCACCAAAACGCAAAATATGCAACATATGTTTCATGGCCCAGCCACAATCGAAGTCTTCGCCGCTGAACGAGCTCTGCAGCGCCTTGCCGTCATTGCCGGCGCGGCTGCAGCAGGTCGGGCGGTTTGTCGCCGCCAATGATTATGATGCGACGACGCGTTCGATGCGCGATCTGGCCGCCGAGGCGGGCGCCGATCCCGCCGCCTTCACCCGGCTTGCGAAAGCACTGGGCTATGCCGGATGGGACGGTTTGCGCGCCGCCTTGACCGAGGCGCGCCGGCCGGACGCGCCGTCGCCGTTTTCCGGCCGTACCAAGGCGCGCCGTGGACCGAATTCCGACGTCTCGCTGGTTTCCGATAAACTGGAAGCCGAAGCCGCCGGCCTGGCGCGCATCGAAGCCGGTTCGATCGCCGATGCGGCGAGGGCGTTGCACAGCGCGCAGCGGATATGGATCGCCGGGTTTCGTAGCTGCCGCAGCGTGGCGGAGTTACTCAATTACCAGCTTCGCTTGTTCCGGCCCGACGACGTGCAACTGGTCGGCGGCTCCGGCCCCGCGGATCTCGATCTCGGCGCCTTCCACAAAGGCGATGCGGTCGTCGTGCTCGGCTTTGCGCCTTACTCGACCGCAAGCGTGCTGTCGGCCCGCGCGGCGCACCAGTCCGGCGCCACACTGATTGCGATTGCCGACACCATGACGGCGCCGATGGCGGAAGGCGCCGAACATTTGCTGCTGTTCGAGGCAGCGTCCTCGCCGGGCTTCTTCCCGAGCCTGACCGGCGCGATCGCCATTGCGCAGTCGCTGGCGGCGGTCACGTTCGCGCTGGGCGGATCGCGTGCAAAGCGTCGCCTCGAGGAAACTGAAATCCGGCTTGCCGCGATGTCGCAATATGTTGCCGAGAAAGGTTGAAAACCATGGCCAGTCAAAAGAGCCGCGTGCTGCATCGTAGTTTGCGTGAGACCCCGCCCAGGGCCGTCGGCGGCGAAGGCGTGTGGCTGATTGCCGAAGACGGAAAGCGCATCCTGGACGCCTCCGGGGGTGCTGCCGTTTCCTGCCTCGGCCATCGCGCGCAGGGACACAT
>JBOHIT010000711.1:0-5097 GCA_050726155.1 Bradyrhizobium sp. | reverse complement strand
GCGGTGGCATGCTCCTCGACGTTCCCGCTGCTGCTGCTGTCGATCTACTGGCGCGGGTTGACGACGCGCGGCGCCGTTATTGGTGGATCGGTCGGCCTTTTCAGTGCGCTGGCGCTCACCATCCTCGGTCCGCCGGTGTGGGTGAAGGTGCTGGGATTCGCCGCGCCGATCTTCCCGATCGATCCGCCGACCATCGTGACCATGCCGCTGGCCTTCGTCGCCTGTTGGGTGGCGTCAGTGCTGGACCGCAGCGCGCAGGCGGCCAGCGACCGCAACGGCTTCGGGATGCAGAGCGTAAAAGCGCAAGGAGGCAGCGCCGTCCCCGCGGAGTGATCTGCGGCGGCACCTTGTTGTGTCGTCCACTCGTCTTCAAGCCTGCTTCAATGGAGTTATCATGTTCAAATTGATCAGTGCGACACCCAGTCCCTACGCCCGCAAGGTCCGGATCGCGCTTGCCGAAAAGGGCCTGCCGTTCGAGCTTGTGACGGAAGTACCATGGGACAGCACGACCTCAACTCCGAAATATAATCCGTTGGAAAAACTTCCGGTTCTGATCCTTGAAGACGGTTCCAGCGTCTATGAGTCCAGTTTCATCCTGCAATATCTCGAACTGAAGTATCCAGAGACGCCTCTGCTGCCCGTTGATGTTGATGGCAAAATCGCGGCACGTCGGTTTGAGGTTTTGTGCGACGGCGTGTGCGACGCCTTCGTGCTGATGTTCTTCGAGCGCATGCGCTCGAAGCAGACACAAAGCCAGGAATGGATGGCTCGGCAGCGCCGCAAGATCGACGGCGGGGTGCGCGAAATGGCGCGTCTTGTCGGCGACCGGATTTTTGCGGTCGGCCGCGAATTCAGCCTCGGCGATATCGCGGTGGGAACAGTGCTTGGCTACCTCACGGTGCGATGGCCGGAATACGACTGGCGCAGTCAGTATCCGAATCTCGTAGCCTTCAGCGCAAGGATGGAGCAGCGGCCGTCCTTTGCGAACAGCGTGCCGGTGCCGCAGAAAATTTCCGACAAGGTGGTGTAGGAAAGCCATGCCCGATCTGTTCAGTCCCTATACGCTCAAGGGCGTCACCTTGCGCAACCGGATCGCCATGTCGCCGATGACGATGTATCGCTCCATCGACGGCCTCATGAACGATTACCATGTGATGTTGATGGGGTCGCGTGCCGCCGGTGGATTCGGGTTGGTGTTCCCCGAGCAACTCGCGATCACGCCGGACGGCCGCACCGGCACCCACTGCGCCGGCATTTACGACGACTCCCAGATCGAGGGATTGTCGCGCGTCACGGCGATGATCAAGGACATGGGCGCCGTGCCTGCGGCGCAGCTCGGGCACACCGGACGCAAGGGCAGCGAACTGAAGCCTTGGCATGGCAAGCTCCAGGTCTCGCCGGATCATCCCGATGGCTGGCAAGTGCGCGGGCCATCACCGATCATCTATGGCGGCCGCTACACATTTCCTGTTCATGAACTCAGCGTAGACGAGATCAAGGAGATCCATCGCAGCTATGCCGGCGCGGCGCAGCGCGCTGCGGACGCTGGCTTCGAGTGGCTGGAGATGCATTTTGCGCACGGCTATCTCGGCGCGAGCTTTTTCTCGCCGCTGGCCAACCAGCGCACCGACGAATACGGCGGCAGCCTTGAGAACCGGCTGCGCTTTCATCGCGAGGCGCTGGACGCCGTACGTGCGGTGTGGCCGGAGCGGCTGCCGCTGACGATGCGGCTCGGCTCCGATGATTTCAACGAAAACGGCGTGCAGTTCGATGATGCCGTGTGGGCCGTCGGCGTTTTGAAAAACCACGGCCTCGATCTGGCCGATCTCAGCCTGGGCCTGAACACCGATGACATCAAAGACGCGCCGTTCAACCAGGTCGCCTTCATGGTCGAGCGCGGCAACCGGGTTCGCAGGGAAGTCGGCATTCCCGTCGGCGTGAGCTGGAATCTTGGCATTCCCGCGGTCGCCGATCGCGTTATCCGCGAAGAACTGATCGATCTTGTCTTCCTCGGCCGGCCGGCTTTGGCCAATCCGCATTGGCCGGTGTGGGCTGCGCGCGAACTGGCGCACAGCGATCCGCTCTCACTAATCCCGGAAGACTGGTCGTGGTGGTTGCGCAATCGGCCCGGCTCGCAAGGGTCGCATGGTTGGCCTGCCGTCGATGACAGGGTCTCAACCCTGCAACACTCGGCCGCTGAATGAGCGGCGACGATTGCGCTTTTGCACTTGCGGGCAACGAGGACTCGCGGTCCTTTCGGACCGATCTCTTAACAGGCAAGGCGCCGTGGTGTTGTTGCGGAGTTCATCTGAGCTCGAGAACGAACGCGGTGGTGACATGCGCCATTCTGACAACGGGAGATTCTCCAAAGCATTTTCCCATTTCTGTGGATCGAGGGATTCGCTATGAGTCGCGAATAAGATTCTATGGCCTTCTCCAGGCTGAGGAGGCTGCAAAGGGGTAGAGCTGATCTGCTCGGTCAGGTCGGCGATGCTTGCGCGCTCCGCGGCCCAATCCGCTGCACGCAGTGCGCGCCCCAGAAGCGCATTGGCCGAGTAAGAGATGTGGTCCGTTGGGTCCCGGCGGGCCGGAAGGTAATGGACTTGGATAGCATTCCGATCGTGCTTCGCTACTCGTCCCTCCTCCAATGGCCGTCCATCATTGTCTATCTTGATGACGAACGTGAAATTCTCCTCAATGTCATCATCTTGGTCGATCGTGGCACGTAGCCGGAACCGCACGTGTGCTGGTCCTTTGACCCCAATCAACTGCATGTGAGCAAAGTTTCCGGGAACCGCGGGAGCCGCCTTGTTGCGACCTTTGCCCAGAAGCTCGGGAAACTCAAAATCAGCTTCTATCCACAACTCCCGCCCGCCCGGTGCTTGCTCCGGCTTCTCGTCGTGAGGCACGTGGAAATCGGACTTCTTCACTTTGCGCTGCGCAGGATCGAGGCTGAACATCCTCGCAAGGGCTTGCAGAACGGCGGTTTTGCCAGCGCCATTGGGACCAAGCAGGAACGTCAGGTATTCTAAATCGAGATCTGCGTTGCCCGCACCAAATGACCTGAAGTTGCTTAGGCGTAAGCGCACGAGCTTCATACTTCCCCCACGATTTCAATATTGCGTCGCCCCTTGGAAGACGCTCACCTCGCTCGACGCGCCTAACGCAAATCCTTCAACAGCTCGTCGGCCAGGCTCTCTTCTGCGATAGCTACAGTCGACGACGGCCACGGTGTAAGGATGAGCAAAATCTCCATACCAGCTGCCCTTCTTCCTCAAGGCAGCACGGATTTCGGCGTCTGCGTTCAACGCCGAACGAGTTAAGCGCTTCGGCAACAACACCGGCCAAAAGCCGGATGCTGCGATCAATGTATATCGAGTGCCGATATCGAAAGAGCAGCTTCAATCGATTCCGTCCGATCAAAGAACCATTGTCCTCGTCGCCGGGCACATACTGAACCAGGTCGGCGTGTTCATAAAATTGGTGCGATTCTCGACCAATGCCGACCCGACCGATCCAATCGAGGAGCGCGTTAGCGCCGCAGTCGCAGCTTATACTCCGATGTTTGATCGGTGTGCTTGCAGAAGCATGGGAATTTATCCGAAGGCCGGCCAATCAGCGGATTATTGGGAACTACCTGAGTGGCATCGACGATGATGGCAAAGATTCATATGACAAGTTGAAGAAGCACTTCGGCAAGTCGGGATTGCTATACAAGCTGCGAAACACCTTTCTGTATCACTATCCGCAACCGGCCGAGCTTGAAGAAGCCTTCAAGTCGATCCCAGCCGATGAGAAGTGGGAATGGTACTTGTCCGAGGCCCCCTCGGACTCAGGTGTTAGATTTTGACCTCCAAGTAACGGCGCCGACTTCGGCTTCCACCGAGGGCAAAGCCGAGCGCAAAATTCCGCGACTTCCTTTCCTTGCCCGGCTTGGCTTCGAGTGGAACGTACAACGCGAATTTGTGCATGGACACCTCCGGCTACGATTGGCTTTTCAACAGGCGAGGTTTCGCTGCATACGATCGCCATATAACAACCGCGACGATGCTGAGCAGTTTCATTCGCCTTGCGAGTGATCAGGTTTTGGGCGCGCCTACCTGTTTGAACGGATCCGCTTTTTTGAACGCCTCGTGCGCATCGCAAGCGGCGATGATCCGGTCGATCGTCGGCGTATCCGGCACGGTAATCTTGAATACGCGCATTACCGCGATGATGCTCGCCAAACAGATATCCGCCATGGTCGGCTGATCGCCGTGACAGAATTTTCCGGTTTCGGGTTCGCTTGCGAGGCGTTGCTCGACAGCGGCAAGCCCGGTGCCGAACCAATTCATCTGCCAGGCGCGGAAGGCGGCATCGTCGAAACCGCCTGTCGTCGTCAGGTATTTCTTGACCCGCGGTGTCACCAAAGGATGTGTATCGGAGGCAAGCATCGCCGCAATGGAGCGCACCCGCGCACGGCCATGCAAATCTGATGGCAACATCTGTGGGGACGGCTGGAACTCCTCGAGGAATTCGAGGATTGCAACCGACTGCGTGAGAGGTGCGTGACCCTTTTCAATGAGGGCGGGGATCGCACCGAGCGGGTTGATCTTGAGAAACGCTTCGCTGCGCTGTTCGCCAGCATCGAGATTGATGATGCGTTCATGCGCGGCAATGCCTTTTATATTGAGCGCGACCCGCACGCGATAGGCGGCGGAGGTGCGCCAAAAAACAAAGAGCTCGAAATCAGGCTTGGTCGCCATGAGAATCCTTCGCGGCATCTCTGTGGATTGCTTTCGGGACTGATTAGTCCATAAACAGGTTTATGTCGAGTACAACAGATTCATCACCGATCCCGTTCGGGCGCCGCGCGGCTTTGTGCTGGGAACCGCGCTGCAAGCTGCCTTGATCGTGTCATGGCGTCAGGAGTACGAGGCGACCTCGCGTGACGATCTCACGGCCGCGATGGGTCTCAGTCGCTCAAGCTTCTATGCCTCCTTCGGCTCAAAGCAGGCGGTGCTGATGGCAGCGGTGCAAAGCTATGCCAACGAAAAGTTTGCCCCGCCCTGAGTCGATCGTTGCATCCGAGCCGGATCCGGTTGTTCCATACGTACC
>JBOHIT010000710.1:0-4406 GCA_050726155.1 Bradyrhizobium sp. | reverse complement strand
GGCGTATTGAGGGACCGGCTTCCCGGGCGTGATTCAAGCTCCCAAACCTGAGCCTCGAATCATGCGCTACGAACTCACCGACGATGAATCGGCCGCCATCAAGCCGTTCTTGCCGAACGAGCCGCGTGGCGATCACTGCGCGGGACAGGCCGCGCCTGACTTCACCCATGCCTCGACCAGCGCGCCGGCCTGCTTTTGCGTGCCCGGCGCGGGGCTGCGGCCGGCGCCGGGGGACCAGGCCCAGCCGACCAGCGTGTCTTCGCCAATGTGATGGATCAGCTCTTCGGGCTTGCGTCCCCCATTGCGCGCGGGATCTTTGATCTGCGCGCAGATTTCGGCGACGCTCTTGCCTTCCCACGCCATCTCGCGCGGCGCGAGATGCCATTCCGGATGGCCCGGCATGCGGCCGGGTTCGAAGTTGGCATTCTGATGGCAAATCGAGCAACGCATCGCCGGAAGACCGTGCCCGTCCGCGCCGCGCGCGACCGGCGGCTGATGCAGCCGGCCCAGATCGCCTTGCCGCGGACGATCACCGGCCGGATGGCAGTTGGTGCAGCGCGGATGGGTCAGCACCTTGCCGAGTTCGGTGAACATGGCCGCCGATCGCGCATCGGTGTCGGCAATCGACGCAAAACTCTCCGGACTGGCCAGCGCTTGCGGTGCGGTCTCGGAAACGGCGTAACCCCCGAGCATGCTGGTCGTCACTGCGACCATGGCGACGAGAAGCTGAAACCGCAGTTCCGATTTCATGTTGCCCTGCCCTCGCACCCGGTCATTGGTTCGCCACGAGATAGCGTTTGGAGTCAGCGAGGATCACATCGCGCACGGCCTCATGATATTTGATGTAGCCGGTGCAGCGGCAGATATGCCCGTCGAGCGCTTCGGCGATGGTCTTCTCGAGCTCAGCGCGCGCCACCGGCGTCTTCGCCAGACGCTCCAGCAGCACCTGGCCCTCGTTCAGGAAACCGGGCGTGCAATACCCACACTGGAACGAGAAGTGCTCGATGAATGCCTTTTGCAGTGGTGTGAGCTCACCATTCTTCGCATGCCCTTCGACGGTGCGAATGGCCTTGCCATCAAAACTTGCCGCCGATACGACGCAGGTCGGGCTGGTGAAACTCGTTCCGTCTGCTTTGTCGATGATGACGGCGCAACTCAGGCACTGCGCGGCACCGCAGCCGAATTTGGTGCCGGTCATACCGAGAACTTCGCGCAGGAAATCGTTCATCGAGAGATCGTCGCGAACATCCACCGGTCCGTGCGCGCGGCCATTGATCGTGATGCTCAATTTGGTCACGCGAGCACTCCCTTGAGCAGGCTGGCGGTCACCGGCAGGGACTGGAAGCGGCGGCCGGTGGCGTCAAAGATGGCGTTCAGGATCGCCGACACCACCGGAATCATCACGACTTCCGCCATGCCCTTCGGCGGTTCGTCCGGCGTTAGCGGCGGCAACCTCTCGAGTTCGAGGTCGCGCAGCGGCAGGTCCGATCCACGTGCGACGAGATACTGCCCGAGATTCCACTGCCCGTTGCCGGGGCCACCTTCAAAAGGTGGCAACGTCTCCAGCAGGGCATAACCGACGCCCATCGCAAAGCCGCCTTGCGCCTGGCCCATTACCACTTCGGGCACCAATGCGCGGCCGCATTCAAATACACTGTAGGCCTTGGCGATGCGCAGCGCGCCGGTCGCCCGCTCAATCTCGACCCGGACCAGCGTGCCGCACGCCGAGGTATAGGTATTGCCGCTCTGGTTGTTGACGGTCGGCGGGAATCTGACACTGACGCGGTCGATGCGCGCGAATTTGCCATTACCCTTGCGGAGTGCCAGCGCATCAATCTCGGCACGGTATTGCTCACCGGCAATCGGAAAGCGCGCGCGCGACCACTCCCAGCGGGAAAAGCCGTGCGCCACCGCTCCGGTGACCAGATTACGCGCATGCGCCTTCGCAGCGAGCATCGGCACTGGCAGCGACGGCAGACCCTGCATGGTCAGTTGGCCGTCCTTCCACTGCGCCTTTGCCCAATCCTTGGCGCGCGGATCGTCCGGGGCGATGCTCCACAATTCGAGCGCCGCCGGCCACAGGCCGAAGCGGAAGACCACGCGTGCGGCTTCGGCGGCCGAATGGGTTCCGACATGCGCGCCGATCGAGGCGCTGGTCGCCGAGCTGATCGCCGGCACCCAGCGCGGGTCCTTCTCCGCCCGGTCCTGTGTCTTCTGATCCATCGTGTAGGAATCACCCGACGTGACCAGCCCGAGTACGTCATAGCTATCGACGCGGGCGACCGACACTTCGTCAGCGACGGCGCCGAGATAGATCGCCACCCGGTTGGCCAGCGCGGTGCCGATGCCGTTGCCCATCTCGACATGGTCGCAGTAGATCGTAATTTTGCCTTCAGCCGAGAGCTCGACACGCGCCAGCGAACAATCGGCGCCGGTGCCGTAGTCCTTGGTGACGCAGGCGACGCCGGTGCCGACGAGAATGCCGGGCTGCGCGGCTGATTTTTGCTGCGCGCGCTGCTGCCAGATCGGATGCTTCTCGAGTTTGTCGAGGATTTCCGGAGTACGAACCGAGACGCTGTAGGTGTTGCCGGCCATGGTCCGCCCGTTGGGCTTGAGCGCGTTGCGACGCCGGAACTCGATCGGATCGAGCGGCAATGCCGTTGCCACTTCGTCAACAAGGACCTCCAGCGCGGTCATCGACTGCAACGTTCCGTAGCCACGCATCGATCCGGCCGTGACCCCGCGCGAATGCAGCGCGACCGTGGTCACGTCGACCCTCGGAATGTCGTAGATGCCAATTGCCGCGGTCGCAGCAACGGTTGCGACCTGGCCCGAAAGATTGGCGAGGCCACCGCCGTCAAGGACATGGTCCGCGGCAAAGGCCTGAATCTTGCCGGTTTTCCGGTCAACGCCGATCCGGGACCGCATCTTGAAGGCATGGCGCTTGATGCCGCCCTGGAACTGTTGATAGCGATCGTGCGCCAGCCGGACCGGACGGCCGGGAAAGAACATCGCCGCCAGCGCCGCGTAGAGTACAAACGGGGTGTGGTCGCGGCCGCCGAAGCCACCGCCGATATAGGTGAATTGCGCATTGATGCGCGCCGGCTTGAACGGGGCCTGGGCCTTGCCCAGCAGATACCCAATCGATTCCACAGCCTCGTAGGGGGACTGGACCCCCAGAACGATTTCAAGGCTTTCGCGTCTGTTGTTGTACCAGGCGAGACCGGCTTCCGGTTCGAGAAACATCGGATCGACCGATTGGGTGTCGAACTCGCGGTCCAGCACCAGCAGGTTCGGATTTTTCGCGGCAAGTTCGTCACGGATCTGTTCGCCATAGACCGCCGCCCTGGCGTACGGCGCCGGCGTGCCTTTTGCGAGCGGGGACCAGACCGGAAGCGGCGAGCTCTGGGAGCGTCCCGGGCTGACCCAGCCGGCCAGGATCGGCGAATAGACATCGGGCGCGTCAGGCGTTGCGCCGGCCACGCGCGTGAAGCGATAGGCGCCGTAGCCTGGCATCGCGACGGGGCCGGTCTCCTCGCCGAACTTGACGAAAGTCCCGTCACCCAGCGCCAGCCGTGCCTGGTCGAAGGCGTCAAACGTCTCGAAGATCAACAGCGCGACCGGCTGCCCCATATAAATCGGCGTCTTGCCCACCGGACAGAACAGGTCGCCGGTATAGAATTCGGGAACGCGCGTGCCGACCTTCTCGAGTTCAGCCGCGGTCACCACCACCGACGGCTTGAGCGCGCCGCTCAGCCGCGCGAGATCCATTCCGGTATAGACACGCGTGGCGTCGGGCGCGCGAACCAGGATCGCATGCGAGGTGGTTTGCGGCCAGCCCGGCAAATCGGACGCGCGGAAATCAGACGCATAGAGCTTCGCACCGGTGACCTTGGCGACGCCGTCAACCCGGCCCAAGCCGTTGGCTGCGGGATTCCAGCCGTCCCGTCCCGGGAGAGATGCACGCGGCGGCAACCCGGCGGCCTCGGCCGATCCCAGCCGCGACAGGCTGAGGGCGATGCCGCTCGCCGATACCCACTTCACAAACTCGCGTCGCGAGGGCCGCATGTTCGTACCTGTTGGTCAACGCTGTCATTCGCATATCGAAGCAGCAATGGTCGACGCACACGAAGGGTTCTGGCGACGGATGCTATTGATTCGCAGTGAAGGATAGATGATGGCAGCCGGTTCTCAAACCGGCTGCGCACGTCCTCCGGAACTACTTCAGATCGGCGATCGATGCCGGGCCCGGGCCAGGCGTCACCAACGCCGGCCATTGCTTCGAGCCGAACGGAACCGCCGGCGGCAGGAACGTCGTCATGCCGCGCTTGCTGGTCTCGGCCGCGATCGCGAGACGCGCGTCGCCCCCCATCAATTCGTAGTCCATCAGATGGTAGTTGCCGAAG
>JBOHIT010000709.1:0-6247 GCA_050726155.1 Bradyrhizobium sp. | reverse complement strand
AAGTATAGCTGATCGTATTGGGTGAGCATTGCTCGTTGGTGAGCCTGGTCGAGCCGGAGCCCGTGACGATCAACATCTTGTTCTTCGTCTCGGTGACGCCGGAGACCGCGAGCGCTACGCCGGAGTTGATGACGTCGGTAATGAGGTCGACACCACCCGTGTCGAACCACTGACGCGCGATCCCAGACCCAATGTCGGGTTTGTTTTGGTGATCGGCCGATACCAGATCGACCTTGAAGGGCGGTTTCTTCTGCGCCACGAAATCGTCGATTGCCATTTGCGCGGCTGTCACCGCTCCGGCTCCGGCGAGATCAGAAAACACCCCCGTCATGTCGGTGAGCACGCCGATTCTTACGACGCCGTCAGAAATCGCTGGAGATTGCGCGTGAGCGACATTTGAGCATGTGCAGAGTGCCGCTGCTGCGAGAGCGACGTGCAGAAATCTCGTCATCTTGTTCTCCTGTTTTACAACGGCTGAGCGAGTACGTGTGTCGCTCTTACTGTTCTTGCGCGTAAGTTTTATTCTGCGGCCTGGTGCCGGGTATCGTTGCGGCGCAAATGGCGCTTTGCCCAGTTGGCCACATCGTCCATCGTGCTGCGCGTCTCGGGAAGAAACGGAAAAATCGTATAGACGTGAACGGAGTCTTCCACGAGCCGCAATGTCACGTCGACGCCGGCCTTCTCGGCGCGCTCTGCCATACGCGTGGTGTCGTCCAGCAATACCTCGCCCTGAGTAGCAGTCAGGAACAGCGGCGGCAGATTTGAAAGATCGCCGAACAGCGGCGACACCAGCGGGTCGGTCGGTTCATGTCCCTGGAAGTAGGAGGCTGCCATGAAGGTCAGCAAATCCTTGTTCGCGGCCGGATCGTCACCGTTGAACGCCCGCACGCTCGGCCCAGACAACGTCAAATCGGTGAAGGGAGCAACTGCGAGGATGCCAGCCGGAAGCGGGTCGCCAGCGTTACGAAGTGCAAGGGCCAGCGCAATAGCAAGGCCGCCGCCGGAGGATTCACCTGACAGCAAGATGGAATTCGCCGGGATACCTCGCGCGATAAGCGCGCGATAAGCGCAGATAGCTTCGTCTATCGCGGCCGGATAGGGATGTTCCGGCGCAAGACGGTAATCGACCGTATAGCAGGCGCCCTCGACGGCTGCCGCGAGGCGCCCCGCATATTCAAGCGATCCTTTTGCGGATCCTATGAGATAGCCGCCGCCATGGAAGTGCAAGACAACGTTACCGCGTCCTGCACCGGGAGCCGAGACACACCAAGCTTTGACGTCGCCGAGTTCGTCCTCGACGGCATTAACATTGGCCGGCTTTGGAAAGTTGGTCGTCAGGAAACGATCATAAGCTTCGCGCAATCCATCATGACCGCGGGCGACATCCTCCGGCCGGAACGCATATTTCCACATGTCGAAAGCGCGCTGGCTCTCGAGTCGCTGCATCTTTTTTCCTTCGCGCAGGCCAGTGACGTTGAGCACTTCGCCGGGCGGGTCTTCGACTGCTTTGACGACATTGTAGTCCCAAGCCAAGCCCCAGCTCGTCTCGGCCATAGGATCGATGCGCGCCATGCCCTTCCAGCGGCCGTTGCGGTTCATGACGCGCTGGCTTTCCGTCTCATGCATCAGCTTCACGACGGCGCGCGCGCCTGCCTGTATGCGCGTCGTGCGCGGCAAGCGGCGGCGCTCATATTCAAGCAGGGCACCCGGTACGTCGTCCTTCCTGCGTGACAGGACGCGCGCGAGCGTCCAGGCATCTTCGATGCTTTGGCCCGCGCCTGCCGCAAGGAACGGCACCATTGGATGCGCGGCGTCGCCGAGCAGAGTGATACGGCCGGATGTCCAGCTTTCGATCGGGTCGCGGTAATACATGCCAGTAATGAATGCCGATTTGCATTGCTCGAGCATGGCCCGTGCGCGAGGCTCCGCATCTTCGAATGAGCGCAGCATTTCGCTTATATCGCCATCATCGCTCCACGATTCCCGATGCACCTCGTTCGCAGGTACCGACGCCAGAATGCTGTAGAGATTCTTGGGCCGAACCCAGTAGGTGATGAGCGTCCGTCCCGGGCCGAACCAGTAGTTGCCGCGCTCCTCCAGTCCGAGGCCGTCCAGTTGCGCGGCCGGGATAAGCGAACGCCACATCAAAATGTTTGCAAAATGTTTCTCTTCGTTGCCACGCAGATGCTGCCGAATCACTGAATGGATGCCGTCGCAGCCGACGAGCGCATCCGCCTGGAGCATCTCACCCGTTTGCAGACGAACCTCGACTCCGTCCGAGGTCTGCGAAACGGCGGCACATCGCGCACCAAGCTTGATCGCTTCGGGCGGCAACGTATCAAACAGAATTTGCACAAGGTCCGCGCGATGCACATTGTACATCGGCGCGCCATAGCGTTGCGCAGCTTCGTCTCCGAGCGGCGCTTGATAAAGCATGCGGCCGGTACGCAGATCTCGATAATCGTAAGACAAGGGCTTTACGCCCACGTCACGGATCGCCGCTTCAAGGCCGATTTCGCGCAGAACGATTGCGGCGTTACTTGCGATCTGGATGCCTGCGCCGATTTCTGTCATGACCTCGGCTTGCTCCAGTACCAGCACATCGATACCGTGATGCCGCAACGCAATAGCCGCAGTCAGTCCGCCAATGCCGCCGCCTGCAATCAAAACGCGCATAGCTTTCTCCCGTCACTTCGATTAAGTGATTTCACTTAATTTGGATGAGTGCTAAAAAAATGTCAAGCAAAATTCCGGTCGCCGCACGCGCGCCTTCGGCAGATACGAAAAACCAAATCAAGGCCGCTGCGCAGTTGCTGTTCGCCCGGCACGGCGTTGATGCTGTAACGGTACAGCAAATTGTTGCTGCTGCCGGCCAGCGCAATAACGCTGCGCTGCACTATCACTTTGGTTCGAAAGAGGAATTGATCCGCCAAATGGTTGTCGACGGCGCGGCTGTTCTCGATGAACGGCGGCAACGCATGCTGCGCGATATCGATGCGCGCGGTGGCCCCTCGACAATCCGCGAGGTTCTTCTGATTTTGGTCATGCCGGTTATTGAGCTTGGCGACGACGAGCGCTGGCGCGGATACATACGTTTCACGTCGAATCTTCAGGCGTCAAATCGCGAGATGCTCCGCATAGCGCTCAACCATCGGTGGAACGCAGGTTACGTCACGTGCTTCAGCCACTTGAAGAGAATGATGCCGTTACCCGCAGCGCTTGTCGAGCAGCGACTTTCGTTCTTTACAATTTATGCCAACGCCATTTTGTCGGCACGGGAAGCGGCGCTGGAAGAGCGAAGATCCAGGAGCAATCGACTCTGGGAGCAACGGTTCACGACGGAAAACATTCTCGACACGTTGGAGGCAGCAATTACCTGTAATCCTTCAGCGCAGACCCTCGCTAACTAAAACCAGACGACATTTAAAGCAGGCCATGCGACCACAGGTCTCTGACAGGTGAACGACAGGAGTCTTCCTAATTCCTCTCGAACGAAATGAGGGATGGACGTTGAATTGAGTATGTGTTGGAGAAATAACATTTGGGGCGCTCCATTCTCGGTGAAGCGACCATATAGGTGTCCTGTAGGAATTTCATCAAACCTTGATCAAACTCGAATTGCGGCGAAAATTGTTAGTCAGGCCCGAGCCGACAGAGTGCCGGATTGTGAGTTCTTTCTAGGCTTGCACCCACGCG
The DNA here is from genome assembly GCA_050726155.1 of Bradyrhizobium sp. Taxonomy (GTDB): domain Bacteria; phylum Pseudomonadota; class Alphaproteobacteria; order Rhizobiales; family Xanthobacteraceae; genus Bradyrhizobium. Next base: position 2,551 of record JBOHIT010000709.1, on the reverse strand, counting down.
GTCTCGTTCCAAACGCTAGTAAGCGTGTCAGATATCATGGGTCTCGGAGATATCCTTCACATCAGGGGTTACGATCCAGAAAATCGCCACGCGCAATTTTCCGCATGCTGCGCGATGAGCTTCTGCTTGGACGAACGTAACAACGATCCTGTGCGCCCATCATCGAACAACATGATTGACGATGCGCCAATCGAGCTGGCTTATTTCGTATGGCAGTAAAGCTGGAATGACCTCTAACAGCCTTAAGCGTGTTCCATCCTTGAGCTCAACAGTCCCTGCGCCGTACAGTGACGCTCCGTCCAATTCAGCGCTATCGTACTGTTGAAATTTGGATTGGTTTGGTTGCAAACCGCGAGAGAATGCCGACATAGGAAGAAAAACGATCAACGTTATGCCGGGGAAGCTTTCGAAAAGCCCCACTACATCCCGTGGCAACTGCATGCACCAGATGCGAAGTTCAGCACGATCATTATCTTCTTCACGAATCTGCTCTCTAAGCGTTTCGATCGCATCAACGACCGTCCGCCGACGACTGCGGTTTTCTTCCAGGAGCCTTTTGTACCGCATGCTATTTGGTCCAGTTCGGCTTGCGCGGTTGATTCGTAATTTTCGCTATAACTAGCCCCAAGACCGGGACTTGGCACGGCGTCGAGCGCGGCTTGTTCATCTGCAGTCGAAAGCATTTTCGCAGGTGCCTTCCTCGCTCATTGTGATGAAAGAGATTTGGCGTATAATTGGTCGACGAAAATCAACATGGCGGGAGGGCAGGATGTCCGCGGCACTGCGCATTGCTCATGGAAGCTTTGGCCGGGTGGCGTTGCTTGACATGGACGCTTCGCTGGTGCGGCACGCCCATCCGCACTGCCATGTGCTTCTCAAGGTGGAAGGTGCCGACACCCAGTTTCTGGTCGGCGATACCGTTGTACCGCTGACTGATCAAAGTGCCGTACTTGTCGATGGCTGGCAGCCGCACTCTTATGTCCACGATCCGGCTCGACCGCGTACCCTGATCCTCGCGCTGTATGTTGAGCCGCAATGGCTCAAGGAATTTCGGTCGGGATGGGTGGCAAGCGGCGCGCGTGGCTTTTTCGCCCGGTCTTGTGGCGAGATATCGCCCAGAATTCGGAATCTGACGCGCGATCTTGCGGCGGACATGATGGTGCGTCCCGAATGCCGCTTCGAGCACGAGGCATTGCTCTCCGATCTAATGATTGCCGTGATTGAACGATTTACACCCTGGCGAAGTTTTCCGGCATCGATCAGGGCGATGAACGTGACAGGTCGGCCTGATTGGCGCATCCGCCGCGTGGCGGAAACCATTAAAGGCGATGTGTCCCGCCCAGTGAACATCGATTCCCTGGCAAAAGAAGCCGGACTGTCCCGCGCGCATTTTTTCCGGCTGTTCGAATCCTCGATCGGATTGCCACCCCAAGTCTACCTAAATGTTGTGCGGATGGAACGGGCGGTAGATGCGGTGCTGAACGACAACGCCAACGTCACTGACATCGCGACGCGTCTCGGTTTTGATATCCCGGCGCATTTCACGCGGTTTTTCCGTAATCACGCGGGCGTGGGTCCGCGCGAATTCCGCAACGTCTCGCGCCTCGTGAACTGATACCGCATCTTGCGGCGCAACAAATTAAATGAGACGGATTGGTAAGTTGTGAGAGTTGCCGGTATGGCAACCCGCCGCGGCGTCCTTGAAGAGTGCTTGAAACGCGTCTCGAAGAGCGCGATCATGAGGACGCTCGAGGATGGCGCGACCCGCCGCACACACACCTGCCAATCTCCCCCCGGACGGCCCTTGGGTCGGCCGTTCGCTTGAGCGCATCGAGGACAACGCGCTTGTTACCGGGCGCGGGCGCTATCTCGATGATCTGGGCGTGCGGCCCGATACTCTCTACGCGGCCTTCCTTCGCTCGCCCCACGCGCACGCCGACATCGTCTCGATCGACACCTCACTGGCGGTGGACGCGCCGGGCATCGCCGCGGTTCTGACCGGCGATGACATCAAGAAGCTGACAACGAGTCTCGTTGTCGGCGTCAAAGCGCCGGTGGAATGCTGGCCGATGGCGGTGGGCCGCGTCCGTTACGTCGGCGAACCCGTCGCCATCGTCGTCGCCTCGAACCGCTACCTGGCAGAAGACGCTATCGATCTGATCGACGTCCGCTACGCCGTGCGGCCTGCGGCGGTCGATCCATTCGCAGCGATTGCGCCCGATGCGCCGGCGCTGCACGATGGCTTTCCGGCCAACGTTGCAAGCGACCGGCGTTTTCGCTACGGCGACCCTGAAGCGGCCTTCGCAACGGCACCGCGCCGGGTCTCGATCGGCATTCGCTATCCGCGCAACTCCTGCACGCCGATCGAGACTTATGGCATCGTTGCGGATTACGACGCCGGCGAAGACGCCTTCGATGTGCTGGCGAATTTCCAGGGGCCGTTCAGCATTCATGCGGTGCTGTCGCGCGCGCTGAAGGTGCCCGGCAACCGCTTGCGATTGCGTACGCCGCCGAATTCAGGCGGCAGCTTCGGCATCAAGCAGGGTATTTT